>JBKJKL010000092.1:0-3135 GCA_046597485.1 Chthoniobacterales bacterium | reverse complement strand
AGGCGATCTTTGATCTCCTGAAATTGCGGACCGGAAACAGCGTCTTCGACAGTCAGGGTGGATTTAACGTTCACACCATGGCCCTCGAAATCCCGGTCGCCGATCTTGGCGGCACCGCGCAGGTGGTCGGCGTTTACGCCACGACCAGCCGGCAATCGACGCGCGTTTTGACCGACGGCGCGGCTTCCGCTGGCCAGACTCTGACCGGCCCGTTCGTCCAAGTGGGACGCCAGGGCAACCCGCTCTTCAATGAAGGCCTCGTCGCTTTGAAGGACAAGGATCTCTACAGCCGCACCCAGCCGACATCCGACGCGACGCTCTTCCAGAACTACGCTTCGACGCCTGAGCTGGCCCGCCTGATCAATGCCCTCGTCTTCAACGGCCAGATGGTCGCGCCGGAAACGGGCCGCACCGATCTCGTTGGCATCTTCATTCCTGACTTGATCAAGGTCGATCTCTCGACTGCAGCCTCGCGTGCCGCAGGCGGCGGACCGGATTTCGCCGCGAACCCGGATGAGACCGGTTTCTCACGTCTCGGCATCTTCGGGGGCGACGTCCTCACCAGCACGGTGCAGACCGGTTTCTTCGGGAACGGGACTGTCCCCGGTGGCTGGCCAAACGGCCGTCGTTTCGGCGATGACGTAGTCGACATCGCGGTCACCGCGATTATCAGCGACCTGCGCAACCCCGTGAACCCGACCATCCGCTCGGCTGACGGTATCGATAACGTGAACAAAAACGACAGCGTCTATAATCGCGTCTTCCCATATGCCGGCACTCCGCACAACGGTCGCAAGCATGAGCACCACGGCATCGTCGCCTCCGGCACGACCAACCGTTTCCAGAGCCTCTCCGCGCGTGCTCTCGTCCAGACGGGCGACAACGTCCTGATCGGCGGCATCATCATTGATGGCACTACAAGTAAGCAGGTCCTCGTCCGCGGTATCGGGCCTTCGCTCTCTGGCTTCAGTGTGCCAAATCCGCTCGCAGATCCGACGATCGAGATCTACCAGGGCTCGAACCGGATCGCGATGAACGACAACTGGAAAGACACCCAGCAGGCCGCGATCACTGCTACCGGCAAAGCGCCGGCGGCGGACGCGGAGTCCGCTATCCTCGTGACCCTGGCACCCGGTGCCTACACGATGGTCCTGCGCGGCAAAGGCAACACGACAGGCAACGCGCTCGTCGAGTCTTACGAGATTAATTAGCTAACGTAGGTAGGATGGGGCCGGTCGCGATTCGTCGCGGCCGGCCTTACCTGTTTTCAGGGTCCTCTCCCAAATGACCACCGCACGTTTCCAGTGGCGCCTCTTCGGAGTCATCATAGCTCTTTTTGCGCTCGTGCCCGCGGCGCGGGCCCATGATCCGGGATTGAGTTCAGCGGATGTCGAGGTCGGCAATCGCCAAGTCCGCGTTGTCTTGACTTACAACTCGCGCGACGTCGCCAGCACGAGCGCCGATTCCCTCGCCGTCGTCGCTCGCCGCGCCGTGCAGCTTTCCGCGGATGGCGAAGTGCTCGCGCCGCAGAGCGTCTCCGCCGCGCGCGATGCGAATGCGAACGACGAGTTCACGCTTATTTTTGATCTGTCCGCGAGCGCGCGCGAGCTGACGTTTCGTTCAATGCTCCTGCCGGAATTGCCCTTCGGTCACCGGCAGGCTTTTGTCCTGCGCGACGCGGCCGGGCAGGAACTCGCCCGTCGTCTCCTGAGTGCGAAGGAGGATTCAGCGACCGCCGCCCTCAGTCCCGTCGAAGGCACCGTAGGTAGCAGCTCGTTCCTCGATTTCCTCGTTCTCGGAATCCGCCATATCCTGACCGGCTACGACCACCTGCTTTTCCTTTTCGCGCTCCTCGTCATGTGCCGCAACGCACGCGCCGCCGCGGTGTTGATCACCTGTTTCACGGCCGCGCATTCGCTTACCCTCGGGCTCGCCACTTTCGGCGTGGTCAACCTGCCGAGCCGCTTCGTTGAAGGCGCGATCGCTGCCTCTATCCTCTACGTCGGTCTCGAGAACCTGGTCTACCGCGAGCGAGTCATGCGCACCCGATGGATTCTCACTTTCTGCTTCGGATTAATTCACGGGCTCGGCTTCGCGAGCGTGCTGCGCGAGATGGGCATCGCGTCCCACGGCGCGAGTGCGGTCGCGCCCCTGGTCGGCTTTAACCTCGGCGTCGAAGTGGGCCAACTCGCGGTCGCGGCCGTCGTCCTGCCGATCGTCTGGAGTCTGCGCCGCCGGCCGGGTTTCATCCGCGTCGGCATTCCAGCTTGTTCCGCCCTCGTCGCGCTTGCCGGTGCGTCGTGGCTGGTCGCGCGGACTGTTTTCTAGGCGCGTCTTTGCGGTGAGCGTCGGGAGAGCGGAAGTTGCCTCCTTCATGGAAACGGAACCGCATAGCTGCTGTCACGCCGAGCATCATCCCGAATCCGAGACCGCACAGGCCGCGGCCGAGCGGAAACCGGCGAAGAAATATTTCTGCCCGATGTGCGAGGGCGTGGAGAGCGATGAGCCCGGCGTCTGCCCGCGCTGCGGGATGAGCCTGGAGCGAAATCCGACCTATCGCGGCGCGACCATCTACACCTGCCCGATGCATCCGCAGATCGAGCAGGAAGGTCCCGGCACCTGCCCGATTTGCGGGATGGCGCTGGAGCCGAAGACGGTTGCGGCTGGCGATGAAGAAGACACGAGCGAGCTGCGCGACATGACGCGCCGCTTTTGGATTGGCGCGGCTTTGAGCCTGCCAGTTTTCCTGCTCGCGATGTCCCATCTTCTCCCGCAGGCGCCAGAATGGGTGGCGAGCGATCCGTCGCGCTGGGTGCAATTCCTTCTCAGCACGCCGGTCGTGCTCTGGTGCGGCTGGCCGTTCTTCGTCCGCGGCTGGAACTCGATTGTTCATCGCTCGCCCA
Source organism: Chthoniobacterales bacterium (assembly GCA_046597485.1). GTDB lineage: Bacteria > Verrucomicrobiota > Verrucomicrobiia > Chthoniobacterales > UBA10450 > JACCTI01. Next base: position 232 of record JBKJKL010000092.1, on the reverse strand, counting down.
ACATGTTCACGCTCATCTCGCTCGGCGTGGGCGCGGCTTATTCCTACAGCGTGGTCGTGATGCTCTTCCCGCAGATCTTCCCGCCCTCCTTCGCAGGCCATGGCAAGATCGGCGTTTACTTCGAAGCAGCCGCCATCATCACCGTGCTGGTCTTGCTCGGCCAGGTGCTTGAGCTGCGCGCGCGCAGCCGCACTGGCTCGGCGATCCGCGCCTTGCTCGATCTCGCCCCGAA
>JBKJKL010000053.1:0-2734 GCA_046597485.1 Chthoniobacterales bacterium | reverse complement strand
CGCGTCGGAACCAACCTGCTTCCGGCCCATCCTGCGTATCTTGCCCGGTGAGAAATCGACTGATGCCGCTCCTGCTCGCCCCGTTTCTCCTCGTCTTCGTGACCGCATCCTTCGCGGCCGAGCCATCTCCGTCCGGCTCCGTCGCGCCGAGTGCGCTGCCTTCACCGACCGCCGTGCCGTTGCCGGATGTGGTCGCCAGTTCCGCGGCCGCGATCCAGCGCCTCGAGGAAATGCAGTCCGAGATCGTCGCGAACCAGACCACGGTCGAGACGACGAACGAGCTCGGCGGACTGGCGAAAGAGATCGACGCGCGGCTCGAGGAAACGAAGCGTCTCCTCACGCCGGGCGTACCGCTCGCGACCTTGCGCGAGGTCGAGACGCGCTGGGAGAAATTCTCCGAGCAACTCGCCGTGCTCAGCCGGAATCTGACCGCGCGCGCCACAATTCTTGATCGCGAGCTGGCCGAGATGCCGGCGCTGCGCACAGCGTGGAAAGCGACGGCCGAGCTGGCCCGAAGCGCGGGCGCGCCGGAGTTGATCGACCAGATCGAGGCGGTCGAGAAGGCGATCGAGAACACGGATACCGTCCTGCAAAAGCGGCGCAGTCTCGTGCTCGGCCTGCAAACGCGCGTGGCCGATCAGATGCAGCGCGTGCAGGGCGCGTTGCGTTCGCTGCGTGCGGCGCAGAGCGCGGCCGTGAACCGCCTCTGGGAGCAGGACAGCCCGCCGCTTTGGAGCCCGGAGGTAAGGAGCGCGGCGACCCAATCGCTCGTGCGCGAAAGTCAGGTCTCGTTAGGCGCGGAATTCTTGCAGCTCAAGAGCTACCTCGCGCGCGAATGGCCGAAGTTTATCTACCTCGGCCTGCTGCTGCTCGGGTTCGCGCTCATCCTCCTTCGCATCCGCCGCGTCGCGGCGCGCTGGACGGAGCAGGACAACGCGCTCGCGCGGGCCAATCTCGTTCTGCAGATGCCGATCGCGACCGCGAGCATCCTCGCTTTTCTCTGCTCGCGCTTCGTCCTCGCGGAGGCGCCGCGGGCAGTTTGGATTCTCCTCGCCACGCTCGCGCTCATCCCAGTCGCGCTCGTCCTGCGGCGCCTAATCGATCGGCATCTCTTCCCGATCGTCAATGCGCTCATCGTCTTCTACGTCGTCGCGCAGGTGCGGGCTTTGATGGCTTCGCTACCGGTCCTCTCGCGCTTCATCCTTCTGCTCGAGATGATCGGTGGCGCGATCTTCCTCGTCTGGTTCGTGCGCTCGACGCACTCCGGCCCGCGGACGATGTCGCGCCGGGCGACGCGAGGGGCGGCGCGCGTCGGCGTGGTTCTTTTTATCGCCGTCTTTGTCGCGAACCTGCTCGGCTACGTCGCGCTCGCGAACTATCTCGGCATCGGCGCGCTCGCGACCGCTTATCTCGCGGTCCTCTTGTATGCAGCGGTCGGGATCGTGGAGGGGCTCATTTTCTTTGCCCTGCAAATCCGGCCGCTTTCGGCGCTTGCGCTCGTGCGGCGACATCGTCCGCTCTTGCGGCGGCGCATCGCGTGGACGCTGCGGGTGGCGGCGTTCATCACCTGGGTGCTGCTTTCGCTCGGTGCGTTCTCGCTCCGCGACGCTGTCCTCGGGCGCATCACCGCCTTCGTCACCGCGGAGGTCACGGTGCGCTCGCTTCACCTCTCGTTAGGCGCGTTCCTCGCCTTTGCGCTCACCGTTTGGATTGCCGTTCTGCTTTCGCGTTTCGTCCGCTTCGTTCTCGAAGAGGAAGTGTATGAGCGGCTGAGTCTCGCGCGCGGTTCGGCCTACGCCGTCTCGACCCTGGCGCATTACGTCATCCTTCTTGTCGGCTTCTATGCCGCGATCGCAGCGCTCGGCGCGGACATGACGAAGTTCGCCATCCTGGCTGGCGCCTTCGGTGTCGGGATCGGCTTCGGCCTGCAGAATATCTTCAATAATTTCTTCTCCGGCCTGATCCTCCTTTTCGAACGCCCGGTGCAGGTGGGCGACGTTGTGGAGGTGGGGAACTTTACCGGCGCGGTCCGGCGCATCGGCATCCGCGCGAGCGTCATCACGCTGGCGGATAATTCGCAGCTCATCATCCCAAATGGCCAGCTCATCTCGGAGAAGGTCACGAACCGCACCGTCTCGAGCCGGCAAAAGCGGATGGAGTTGCGGCTCCGGATTGCTTACGGCACCGATCCCGCGCGCGTGGTCGAGGTGCTGACGGCCGCCGCCGCCACGCACGAAAAAGTGGAACACCAACCGCCGCCGGAAGCTTTCCTGAAGGAGTTCGCGGCCGAGGCGTTGCTCTTCGAGCTCGGCTTCTGGACGGCCGATATCGTGCACGCGAACGCGGTCTCAAGCGAAGTCGCGATCGCAGTGAACGCCGCTTTGCGCGAGGCCGGGATCGAGCTGGCGCGGCCGGAGCACACGGTAATCCTGGCGCGCGCCGCGCCGCCCGAGAAAAGCGGCTAGAGCGGTTCAAGAAGTACGTAGCCGATGGGCCGTGTCTGTCTCGGGTAGGGTGGGCGTCTCGCCCGCCGGTTTCGGCGTCTCGCCGAAACGAACTTTCTTCCGCCAGAGAGGCCGCGACGCAGGATGCATCGCTCGGCGGGCGGGACGCCCACCCTACCCGAGACGCGCCGACGGACCAGCTACGACATTCTCGAACCGCTCTAGAGCAGGAACTTCCCGGCCGCCATCACCTGCTCGTCATCGAACCAGATGTCGAAGTTCCGCCCGAC
>JBKJKL010000010.1:0-4137 GCA_046597485.1 Chthoniobacterales bacterium | reverse complement strand
ATGTCCTCGTATTTGTCGCAGACCTCGTGCGCTTCACGCAGGCTATGAGCGAGGTTGCTGTTGTCCTTCCGCAATTCCATCAGCATCGCGAGCGGCTCCACGTAAGCCTCGTCGTTATCCAGCACCCGCTGCAGGCGGCCGATCTGACCGGTAGAGCGAATGGTGGTCCCGCCGATCTTGCGAATGCGCTCCGCGATCGGGTCGGTCATGGCGAAAAGCTGCGCCGCCTGCTCGTCCAGGAGCAGATGGTAATCGCGGAAATGCGGGCCGCTCATGTGCCAGTGGAAGTTCTTCGTCTTCACGTAAATGGCGAAGACGTCCGCGAGGATCGGATTCATCGCGGCGGCGATGTCTTTCGTGGCCTTGGCCGGCAGGTCGGAGGGCGTGAGAAGCGGGGCCTTCGCCTTCAGCTTGGAGGAGCGGGATCGTTTTGATTTCATGTCGGTGGGTGTTCGGTCGTTGGTTGGAGAGCGCGCGCTTCCTATCTCAATACGGCGCTGCCGGCCTCGGAGGTTTCACTCATCCGCGCGGCCTAGTCGGAAAGAGCCAGCAAAGCGCGCGCGGCTTCGGGCAACGTCTGAGTGCTGATGTCTGGCGACTGCATGGCCGAGGAACCGCGCGGTTGCTTGCGCGCGAGGTAGGCCGTCGTCAGACCCGCGCGGCTCGCGCCATCGATGTCCCAGTCGTGCGCCGCGACGAGAGCGAGCTCGCCCGGTTCCACGCCGAGCGACTTCGCCGCGTGCAGGTAAACCGCCGCGGCTGGCTTCCACTGTTTCACTTCCTCGATCGAGATGAACTTCTCGATGGAATCGGCCAGTCCGGCGCCGGCGAACATCTTCCTCGTCGTCTTCGCGCTGCCGTTCGTCAGGGCCGCCACGCGAATGCCTCCGTCGCGCAGGAGCGCGATCCCTTCCGCTACATCCGGATGCACGGGCAAGGTCGAGAAGGCGCTGATCACGCCGTTTATTTTTTCCGGGTCGGGCTCGATCTTGTTTTCACTGAGGAGTGCGGCGAGCGCGCCAGTCGCGACCTCGGCGAAGCCCTGGTAGGTGCCGGTGACTTGCAGGGCAAACGCATCGCGCAGGACGCGCGGGAACCAGACTTTGAGCGAGCCTTCCGGCAGGCCGAGTTCCTTCAGTTCTGCAGCCAGCGGATCGATCGCGAAGCAGGTTTCGATGACGTCGAGCACTACGGCTTTGGGTTGGTGTCGCATAGATTTCGTCAGAATGGCGGCGGTTTAGGCGGCGCCGGGGAGACGCATGCGGAAATGGATCGCGCCTCCCCTGCCCCGTGCGCTGCGCCGCCGCGGCGCCGACCATACTCGGCCTGAAACCGTTGCGAGTTAGATCGCAGAAGCCCGCCCCCTGCGCCCGTTCTAGTGCTGCGGTTCGTATCAGTAAAGCCAAGCAACTCAACCGGAGAATCCCTATGTCAAAAGCAGCATTCATCATCCTCGCCGCAGGCGATACCCCCGAAAGCCTCGGACGCGTCGTTAACGCCTTTATGGGCGCACTCGAATACGTGAAAGATAGCGGCGGTGAAGCCCGCATCATCTTCGACGGCGCCGGCACGCAGGCCGCGGCCACGTTCTCGAAGAAGGACCACAAGTACAACGAACTCTTCGAAAAGGTCCGTGCCCAAATCGAAGGCGCCTGCAGCTACTGCGCGGGCGCGTTTGAAGTGACGGATAAAATCACGGAGGCCAACATCACCTTGATCGATGAGTTCAAAGGGCATCCGAGCTTCAAGAAGCTGATCGACGACGGGTATCAAGTGCTCGTCTTCTAAGGTTGCCGTTGCTCTGCAAACCCGGGAAGCGGCTCCCCTACTGAAAATGCAGCGCGCCGGCCCGGTGGCTCACTTGAGCCTACCGAAGCCGGCGCGCGTTTTAGCATTCTGATCTAGCCGGCGCTGGGCCGGAGGAGTCAGGCCGGTCGATTATTCGTCGCCGCCGTCGTCGTCTCCGCCACCATCATCGTCTCCACCGCCGTCGTCGTCGTCGCCACCATCATCGTCGCCGCCGTCGTCGTCCGCGCCGCCATCGTCGTCGGCGTCGTCGTCCGCACCGTCGCCGTCGAAGTCTTCTCCGTCGTCGTCGGAAGCGTCTTCCATGCTGTCTTCGTCGGCGCTGTCATCGGCATCGACCTCGGCATCGGTGTCTTCCGCCTCCGCGACCTGCTCCTCTTCCGCATCGGTCATGTCGAAGGACTCAGACTCAGCCCAGTTTTCCTGGCTCTCGATTTCCTGCTCCGAGATTTCCTCGGAAACTTCGAACTCGTCGCTGGTGGTCAGCTCCACGCTCTCTTCGGTCGAGGACCACTCATAGGTCTCGGAGACTTCGATCGAATCGTAGGTCGATTCCCACTCGGTCGTCACGGTCGCGACATTGACCCAATCGGAACGCCAAGCTTTGTCGACGTAGTAATCGTAGCCGTAGAGCATGCCTTCGAGCTCATCGACGAGGTAGAGCGAGGCGAGAAACGCGTTAAGATTGTCTGGCGACTTCGCGATCTTGTTCGCGCGCTTTTTCATCTTCTTGATGCCGTGCGTGAGAGCCTTGTCATTCTTGGCTTTCGCTTCGAGCGCGTTCAGCTTCTTCACCAGGTCGGCCTGCTGCGCCTTCATTTTCGCAAACTGCTCTTTCTCCTTCGCGGTCAGGTCTCCACCTTTTTTCTTCCGGGCGGCTTCCTTCGAGAAATCCGTGCGGAGGACGCCGAGGGCGCGGCCGAGCTTCTTCGCGTTCTCGACCACCTGCTTGTTCTTCGAATCGGTCAGCTGCCAGTCGATCTTCAGTTGTGCTTCCGCAGTACGGGCGTCGCTGATCGCCTTGAAAAAATCATCGTTCTTCGCGGCCAAGCCCTTCTGCGCGCGATCGAGCTCCTTCGCCATTTTCTTGGTCGCAATCCAGTACGGCTTGTTCTTCGCCGTCTTCTGGTCGAGGCCCTTGTCGGCGCGGGCGGCTTTCACCATCGCGGCGAATGCTTTGCGTGCGCCATCGAGCGTCTGTTTGGCGGTCGCCTTTTTCCCGCTCTTCACCGGGGCGGCTTTGGCGCTCTTGCCTGTCTTCTTCCCTTTAGCTGCCTTCTCACCCTTCACGGCCGTGGCCGGTGCGGCGTGAGCTGCGTGGCCAATGAGCAGCCGTTCGACGCCGAACATGACCAGCAGACCGCAAAGTCCGATTTGTATAATTTTCTTCATGTGGCGCGGAGTTTAAGGCGGCCCTTCCATCGGTCAACGTGTCTTCTCGCTCTCTTTTGCCAGAGGCGGGAGGCATTGTCCTCGGATCGTTGAAATCGGAAGCGGCGCTGCAAGTCGCGGCAAATCGACCAGGTCTCGGCACTGTCCATGCTTTATGGCAATTATGGCGAAATTCCTGAACTCCGAGGCCGCAGCGTTCCATCTCGAAGAGCTCATCACGAGCGCTCGCGAGCGCTTGGCCCTCGTGACGCCACAATTAAAACTCAGCGGCCGGACCAAAGAACTGCTCGCGCAGAAGTCAGGCATCGACATCCGCCTCGCTTACGGGAAGTGCGAACTGCAGCCGCAGGAGATCGATTGGCTGCGGAGCGTCCCATTCGTCCGCACCCACTTTTGCCGCAGCCTCACCGCGAAGGCTTACCTGAACGAAAACTTCGTGGTCGTGACCAGCCTCGACCTCTTCGATTTCGGACAGGTGATGAACAACGAGATGGGCGTCCTGATTTCGCGCGACTCTGAGCCGCTCCTCTATGAAGAGGCGGCCGCTGAGGTGCAGCGCATCCTGGATGGCGGCGAAGAATTGCGAATCCGCATGGAAAAAGCGGGGACGGAATCAACCGCCAACAGCGTCGCCGTGCTCGGCAACGGCTCGACCCCCGGGAAGGTAAGCACGCATCGGCTCGCAAAAAGACTCGGCCTGAAAACGCATGAACTGCTCGACGGCCTGCAGCGCCTCGGCGCGATCGAGGTGGAGGCCGGGCAGCGCCGGTTGACCAACCATGGCCTGCGGCTGGGCGGCGAATTCCGTTCCAGCGCGCGCTTTGGCGAATACTTTGTCTGGCCGGAAAACTTCGAGCTCTGCGAGATCGCCAGCTTCGGCGCCTAACGACTGACTGCCTGCACCTGCGCCGCGGCTGCTGCCGGTATCACGGGCGAGGC
>JBKJKL010000420.1:0-7455 GCA_046597485.1 Chthoniobacterales bacterium | reverse complement strand
TCTCGCTCATCGACCAGAATGCCACCGATACAACGACGGTGACGATGTATCACACCTACTTCAATCAGCGGACTTCTCTCCTCGGCACTGGCCGCGTCTTGACAGTTCCCTGCGCGATGGAAGGCAATTGGGCTTTCCGCGGTGTCTTCGCCGGCGCGGCCGATCCGACCCCGGTGTGCGACGGCTCGCCCGGCGATATCCTGAACGGTATCGCCTTGACCGACGCAGTGAACTTCTACGCGCCGATGGTCCTCGGGCCGGGCAATCCGAACACATGGTACTTCGGCAGCGACAAGCTTTATCGCTCGCCGAATCGCGCCGATACCGCGACCGCGGTCAGCCAGTTGCTCGACCAGACGACCGCCGGCACGCCCCCGACCGGCACCCCGGTGAGCTCGATCGCGGTCTCGCCACAGGATGACAACGTCCGCATCGTCGGCCTGAACAATGGCAAGATCTTCGCGACTACCACCGGCGCACCGGTGATGCTTCAGATTGCGGGGAACGGTACGACCAACGGCACCGGAACGACCCCGGCGACTGGCGTGCATTCGATTGCGATCGATCCGAACAACAAGAACGTTGCTTACTTTGCCTTCGGCGGTTTCGGAACCCCCGGTGGACCGATCTCGCATGTCTATAAGGTGACCAACCTGAACGCGCTGTCCTTGTCGCCGCCGGGAAACGTCGTCTTCACCGCGGTCTCGAATGGCGTGCCGGATATGCCGGCCAACGCCCTCGCGATCGATCCGCAGAGCGGTTCGAGCACGCGCGATTCGAGCGATGTCTATGTCGGGACCGACAACGGTGTTTACAAGACGAACAACGCAGGGACGAGCTGGGGCGTTTATGGCGCCAGCCTGCCGCACTCCACCGTGTTTGGGTTGGCCATCCAAAATCCGTCTCGCATCATTCGCGCCGCCACCCATGGACGCGGCTGGTATGATATTGGCATCGTCGCTTCGGCGCCGGCGGCCCCGCTCCTGGTCAGTGCGCTCTCGCGCAAGACACACACCGGCGCTGGCACCTTCGACATCAACCTCCCGCTCGCTGGCGGGGTGGGGATTGAGGATCGTGCAGGTTCGAGCAATCCGAACACCGGTGGGAACTTCACCATTGTGCTGCGCTTCACGAACGACGTCGTCAGTGGCGGCGCCAGCGTGACGAACGGCACCGGTACGGTAGCGCCCGGCGGCGTCACCTTCGCGGGTCGTGACATGATCGTGAACCTGACGGGCGTGACCAATGCGCAGACGCTGAGTTTGCGCGTCGTCAATGTGACCGATCCCGGTGGAAACAGCCTCGCAGCCGCGACCGTCAATATCGGCTTCCTCATGGGCGACGTGAACGGTGACGCGGCCGTGAACTCGGCCGATGTCACCATCGTGCGCAACGTATCGGGACAGACCGCGGACGGGAGCAACTTCCGCTCCGATATCAACACCGATGGCCTCATTAACAGTGCGGATGCCGCGATTATCCGCGCCCGCACTGGCACGATGTTGCCTCCGTAACCGGCAGCCCAGTTCGACTTAGGCAAACCGCCGCGGGCTCGATGCTCGCGGCGGTTTTGCTTTGCCGGAATGGATCGCGCTCAGCGCGCGAGGATCGAGTCGATCCGCTGCAGCTCGTCGTCGGCGAAGCTCAACTTCTCCAGCGCCTGCACGTTCTCTTCCACCTGATCGATGTCTGAGGCGCCAAGCAACGCGCTCGTCACTTCCGGGCGGCGCAGAGTCCAGGCGATGGCCATTTGCGGCAGCGTCTGCCCGCGTGCTTGCGCCACGTCTTGTAACTGCCGCACCTTCTCGCGCGCGGGCGCGATTTTCTCCCGCTGCTCCGGCGTCCAGCGGCGGGTGGCGCGGGAACCCTCCGGAATCTCCTCGAGATATTTCGGGCTCAACAACCCCTGTGCGAGCACCGAGTAGGCGACCACACCGGTGCCGAGTTCACGCGTCGCCCCGAGCATCTCGGCTTCGATTTCACGCCGCAGCAGGCTGTAGCGATCCTGGGTAACGACGATCGGGGAAAGATTTAAATCCTGCGCGAGCCGGCAGGCCTGCGCCACGATTGCCGCAGGATAATTGCTCAGGCCGAGGTAGAGCGCCTTGCCTTGGCGCACGATTTGGTCGAGCGCGCGCAGCGTTTCCTCAAGCGGTGTTTCCGGGTCGTGCCGGTGCGAGTAGAAGATATCGACGTAATCTAATTCGAGCCGCTTGAGCGAAGCGTCGATGCTGGTCAGGAGCGCTTTGCGCGAGGAACCCTGGCCGTACGGCCCGGGCCACATCGGGAAGCCAGCCTTAGTCGAAACGATGATCTCTTCACGCGGCATTTCGCGCAGGGCGCGGCCGACCATGAACTCAGCCCGGCCCTGCGGCGTGCCGTAGGTATTGGCGAGATCGAAGTGCGTGATCCCGAGATTAAAAGCGCCGAAGATGCAGGCCCGCGCCACTTCCGGCCCGACGTAACCGCCGAAGGTTTCCCACGCGCCTAACGAGAGCAACGGCAGCTTCAAGCCGCTCCGACCGGCGGCGCGAAAAGGCATCCGGTCGTAGCGGGTGTCATCTGCCTTGAACTGCTGCCAGCTCAGGCGATCGCGCTGTGAGGGGCGCCCGCTCGGGGCGGCGGGCGGCGGAGTGTTGCGCGGGATCGGCTTGATCCCGGGTGGGGTGCGTTTGTGAAAATCTTGGGAGCTCATCGGAAAGGCGGGGCCGCGCCAACTACGCCGAGGCGGTGAGTGGTTTCGCGGTCGACTTCTTCGAGCGGAGCGCGTGCCGGACGAAGTTGTTCCCAATCTCCCACATCGGCCCGGGGAACTTCCGGCATTCGGTCAGCACTTCATCGAGCGCGTGGACGAAGCGATCGACCTCACGTTCGCCGATCATGAGCGGCGGGAGAATCTTGACCACGTCCATGGCGTGCCCGGCGACCTGGGTGAGGATGCGGTGCTGGCTGAGCATCTGGGTCACGACCATTTGGGCGAACAGGACCTTGTCCACCTTGTGCAGGAGCTTCCAGCCCATCTTCAGTTTCAGTTCCTTTGGCTCCTGGAATTCGACCGCAATCATGAGGCCTTTACCGCGTACTTCCTTAATGAAGGAATGCTTCGCCCGCAGCGCATCGATTCGCTCGATAAGGAGCGCACCCATCCGCGCCGAGTTCTCGATGAGGTTCTCCTTCTCCAGCACCTCGAGTGCGGCGAGTCCGCAGGCCATTGCGAGGTTGTTCCGGCCGAAAGTGGTCGAGTGCACCACGCAGCGATCCATCCTCGAAAAGGTTTTCTGGTAAATCTCCCGCCGCGTCACGATCGCACCGCACGGGACGTAGCCGCCGCTCAAGCTCTTCGCGAGCGTGATGATGTCGGGCTCGAGGTTCCAATGCTGGAAGCCGAACATCTTGCCCGTGCGCCCCAGTCCGGTCTGCACTTCATCGGCGATGAAGAGCGTGCCGTATTTCCGGCAGAGCTGCTGCGCCTTCAGGTAGAAGTCGCCCGCGGGTGACTTCACGCCTTTGCCCTGGACCGGCTCGATCACAAAACCGGCCACATCGCCCTTGGCCAGTTCATGCTCGAGGCCTACGAGATCGTCCATCGCAATGCGCGTATCCCAGCCTTCCATCAAGTCGCCGAAGCCTTCGGTGAAACTGTCGCAGCCCATGAGCGAGAGCGAACCAAAGGTCAGGCCATGCCAGGAGCCGGCGAGGGCGAGGAAGCGTTTTCGGCCGGTCGCGGCGCGGGCGAACTTCAGCGCGCCTTCGTTCGCTTCCGTCCCAGAGTTGCAGAAAAAAACGGAGTCGAGGTGAGCCGGGGTGCGCTTGGTGAGCGCTTCCGCGAGCAAACCGCTCAAGAGCGAACAATCCATCTGCACCATGTTTGGCAGATCCATCTCGAGAACGTCGCGGATCGCCTGCTGCACCACCGGATGGTTGCGGCCGATATTGAAAACGCTGTAGCCGCTCAGGAAATCGAGGTAATCCCGATTGTCCATGTCGTAGAGATAAGCGCCTTCCGCGCGTGCATAGACACGGTCGAAACCGATCACGCGCTGAGCCGCCACGAGCGTCCGATTGAGATGCCGCTCGTGCAGATCGTAGTTCTCGCCAAGCCGGGCGTGGACGATCTCTTTCAGATCAAAAGCCATCGTCTGATGTAGGCGATTAAAGTTCCAAAATCAAACCAACGCCGTGGCGCTCATGGTTTTCAACGCCGGTGCGCGACGTGCGCGCCGACATCCAGGTTGGTTCGCTTCCATCCGCGATGTGCTCCCTCCCGCGGCTAATGCTCCGAAGAGCTGATCACGATCGAGAAACTGGCTAACAGCTCATGCAGAAAAATCGTGTCAGCCTGCCGCACCGCACGTTGCTCGCTCTCGCCCGTCTGCGGCCGAACCGACCAGCCGCCGCCCTCCAAGTTTACGAGAGCGTTCAGGTCGCCGCGGCTTCGCTTACTACCTCAGCGCCCGCGGTCCACGCGGCCGTTTTGAACGCACACGGTCACGCCGACGAAGGCCTGGCAGTACGGCAAAGGTCTCGCGCGACACCCTACTTCCCAGAAAAGCAGGCCGCGATCTCCACCCTCCGAGGGTTGTGGCCGCGTCGCTCTGTGCCGGCCCATAGAACGGCAGGCGATTGCAGGATGCTACGGAATCCCAGCGTCCTCAAAGCGGTACTCCGATAGGAAGTAGCTTCTAAAGAAAAAGGAATCTCTGAAAATCACTGTCGTGCCGCGCCGGCTACTCTAGTCCTCACTGTTCCAATTCCCGCTGGGACGAATCAAAACTTCATTAATTTTATTGCTCGGAGGGGAACTTTTATGTCCAATCCTCAAGGGGTGGAACTCAGTCTTTACAAATCGATTTGCGCGCTCGGGCCTTCTTAAGCAACCCAACCCCAACAATCCTCCCACGAAAAAATCTACATCACCGAATTCGCAGTTCGCGCTCGTCCTCTGCGCTTCCGCGCTGTTCGCCCTAAGCGAGCATGTGGGTGCGCAGACGTTTATTTCTACCTCTGGCGCACAAGCTTGGAACGTGAACGCGAACTGGAGCACATTCATGTTTCCGAATGCTCTCGGCGCAAGTGCTACATTTACCTCTCCCCTTGCCGCGGAAACCGTCAGCCTCTTTCAAGCGATCACGGTTGGCTCGATAAGCCTCACGAATAACACCGCGAATGCTTTTGCGTTAATAAACGGCGCCGGCGGTTCCTTGATTTTCGATCAAACGGGGACTGCTAACGCTGTGATCGCGATAGGCGGGATCGGAAATGTCGTAAATGCGCTGACCGCCAGTGTTACTTTGAACGACACCGTTGACTTCGCTATAAGCGACACGGCTACTACTAATTCATCAGGGGCGCTTGAGATGACGGGTAGCATGGGAGGCGCGGGTGGCGTCATCAAAAGCGGCGCTGGAACCGTCTCGTTCGCCACTTCCGCAAAAGCTTACACCGGATCTACCGCGATCAACGAAGGCGTGCTCCGCATATCGGCGACCGGTCAAATGACCGGAACTTCTGCAGTCACCGTGGCATCGGGAGCTCAATTCAACCTCTCGACGGATAGTGGAGTCTATAGTTTGGGCGCGGGCGGAGGAGCGCTTTTAACTTTGAACGGAACCGGACCTAGCTCCACAGGAGCGTTGATCGACACCGGTAGCGGCACCAGCACCCTGGCGAATAATATCTCCCTCGCATTAGACTCAAGCGTTTCCGTCACCGGTGGAACTGCCTTTCTGCAGTTGAATGGCACTCTCTCCGGCGCAGGAGGGCTTACGAAAGTAGGCGCTGGAACGCTGACGCTCTTAAATTCAGGCAGTTATCTGGGAGCGACTGTCGTCAGCGCTGGAACGCTAAACGCCGGGGCTGCAAACGCGCTCGGCGGCACAGTCGGCGTGACCGTGAACAGCGGCGGGACACTATTGCTCAGCGGCAGCAACACCGTCGCCGACCGCATCAACAACGCTGCCATCATGACACTGAGCGGCGGCACCTTTAATGCCGGCGGCCTTTCGGAAGGCTCAGCCTCCGCCACCGGCGCAGGCATCGGCGCCTTGTCGCTGACGGCCAATTCCACGATCGACTTCGGCGCCGGGACCAGCATTCTGAATTTCGCCGTCGTCGGCTTGCACATCCCCATCACGGGAGCCGATCTCGCGCTTATTAATTGGAGTGGCCTCTTGTCTGGGGGTGGCAGTGACCAATTGCTCTTCACCGGCTTGGCGGCGGACTTTGTCTTGACCTACGATCAGAGCGACGTCTCCTTCAACGGCGTTACCGGCTACAATTTCGTTCAGTTCACTGGTTTCTACGAGATCGTCCCCGTCCCTGAGTTCAGCACCTACACGGCAGGTTTGCTGACCTTGGTAGCGCTCTGCTTCTCGCAGCGAGGCCGCTTGCGGGCGTTGATCGCTAGTTAGTTTGCTTTTCAGCGTGCGGTACACGACCAAACGGTCGTCGGGTCCCATAATGGCTTCTTCGCTGACGCGTCGTGAAATGCTGCGACACGGCACGGCCGCACGTCACGTAGGTAATGCAGTCTTGACGACGGCTCGGTGCTGTTTCCGGATTCGCGACAATCATGACGGGACAACGGCCAAGGGATAGCTGCTATGCCAGGCCCCGCATCGGATGTCGGTCGCCTTCTTGGTCTCAGTCGTTTTTGAGCTTGTTTGCGCGCACGCCAGAGGGGCGATCGCTTCGCAAGCGAGTGCGAGGATTGCTTTTCATCGTGCTAATTGCGACTTCACCGTCACCAAAAATATTCACATCAATTCAGCGATTGAGCGTCACTTCGCGTGGGATACCGTGCGCTCAGATGTCGCAAGTTTCCGAACCCGCAGTTACGTCCGAAGTCGTGGCGAAACATGGGCTGCTGCCAGACGAATACGAACGCATCAAGAAAATCCTTCGGCGCGAACCAAACTTCACCGAGCTAGGCGTCTTCTCGGTCATGTGGAGCGAGCATTGTTCCTACAAAAATTCGCGTCGCGAGCTGAAGAAATTCCCGACGAGCGGCCCGAACATCCTGGTTAAGGCGGGCGAAGAAAACGCCGGCGTGGTCGATATCGGCGACGGCTGGGCGATTGCTTTCAAGATCGAGTCGCACAATCACCCGAGCGCGATCGAGCCTTTCCAAGGCGCGGCCACCGGCGTCGGCGGCATCATCCGCGACATTTTCACGATGGGCGCGCGGCCGGAGTTTTCGCTCAACTCGCTTCGCTTCGGCCCGATCACCGGCGACTCGCCGAATGTGAAAACGAACCGGCGTCTTTTCGCCGGGGTGGTCGCCGGCATCTCGCACTACGGCAATTGCATTGGCGTCCCGACGATCGGCGGCGAGATCTATTTCGACGAAAGCTTCGAGGGCAATCCGCTCGTGAACGTCTTCTGCCTCGGCGTGCTCCGGCATGAACAACTTGCGCGTGGCGCGGCCAGCGGGGTGGGGAACCCAGTGTTCTATGT
>JBKJKL010000375.1:0-2993 GCA_046597485.1 Chthoniobacterales bacterium | reverse complement strand
AACGGGCTGTAGTCGTTCGCGAAGACGGCGAGCATGGCGTCGAGGATCGTTGTGTTGGCGGCGTTGTAATCCTCTGGCTCGCCCGACCACGTCCAAGTGCCTTCGAACGAAGTCGCGAGAATGCGGTCGTTCGTCTCGGGCAGGGTGGTGAACTCGTCTTTCGGGTAGCCTTCCCAGCCGGAGCCGGTTGATTTCAAAATGACCAGGTCGCGGATGCCGGATTGCATCTCGAGGGTGGCGCGGGTGCAATTGACGCGCGTCCAACTGCGCGCTTCGCTCCCGGCGCGGAAGGAATGCGGGTGCGGCGCGCCCGCGACTTCCATCCGCTGCCAGTCCTTCGCGGTGATCTCGATGCTGGCGCTCTCCACTTGCTCGTAGCGCCGGAGAAAATGGCGCGCCACGGTCAGCGCGAAGCGCTCGATCTCCTCGCCGAGGTGCTCTTTCGCGAGGACGTTGACGGTGTTCTTGATCGTGTCGGTCGCGACCACTTTGCTGTTGTCGCCTGCGGTGTAGGCGGCGGCGAAATTGCCGGTGAGGAGCGCGCTGACCTCGATCTCTTTAATCGTGTGCCGCGGCCCTTCGCGCAGGATCTTCATCACGCGCACGCGCGCTTTCCCGTAACGATTGGCGATTAACTTCATGGCTGGAGGATTGCGCCGGATTCTTAAATCAACTAATCCGGGGGCGCGATGCTAAACCTCGAGGAACTGAACGCGCTCGACCGCTCCGCGTTCGTCGAGTGCCTCGGCCCGGTCTTCGAGCATTCGCCCTGGATCGCGGAACGCGCGTGGCAGGCGCGGCCATTTGCGAGTCGCGATGCGCTGCAGGGCGCGCTCTGCGATGTCGTGCACCGCGCGTCGGAGGAGGAAAAGCTTTCGCTCATTTGCGCGCACCCCGATTTGGTCGGCAACGCTGTCCTGACCGCCGAGTCACAGCAGGAACAGACGAGCGCGGGTCTCGGGACGTTAACGGCCGAGGAGACGGAGCAGTTTCGCGATTTCAATGAACGCTACCGCACGCGCTTCGGTTTCCCGTTTGTCATCTGCGCGCGCTTGAACAAGAAGCAAGCGATCCTGCGCGCCTTCCCCGAGCGTCTCGAAAACGCGCCCGCCGCCGAGATCGAAACGGCACTCGACGAAATCTACAAAATCGCCAACCTCCGCCTGCAAGATTGCGTCCGATGAAAGGCCTTACCACTCACGTCCTCGACACGAAAAACGGCCGGCCCGCCGCTGGAATGAAGATCGAGCTTTGGTCCGCGGGCAAGCTGCTCAAGACCGCCACGACCAACGCCGATGGCCGCACGGAGTCGCCCATGTTGACCGGTGACGAGTTTGCGGTCGGCAGCTACGAACTGCTCTTTCATGTCGGCGATTATTTTGGCGACCGAAGTTTTCTTGATCAGGTGCCGGTCCGGTTCCAAATCACGGACGCGGAAGCGAAGTATCACGTGCCGCTGCTGGTGACGCCGTGGGCCTACAGCACCTATCGGGGGAGTTGAGATGCCTCTCGCAAAGGTCGCAAAGGTCGCAAAGGTGAGGGAGAATGATATCGCGCAGACGGTGCTGAATGCTGCCTTTCGAATTCATACGACGCTCGGGTCCGGGCTGCTGGAGTCTGTCTACGAAGTGATTCTCGCGCACGAACTGCGGAAACAGGGCCTTACGGTGGAGCGACAAAAGCAGATCCCGATCACGTATGACGGCTTGGTGTTCGACGAGGGATTCCGCGCTGACCTGCTGGTTGCGGGCCTCGTCATTGTTGAATTGAAATCCGTCCAGGCGCTCAGCTCTCTCCACGCGAAGCAGCTGTTAACGCAGCTGCGCCTCGCCGACCTGCGCCTCGGGCTGTTGATCAATTTCGGAGAAGAGCACCTAAAGAACGGAATCAGACGCGTAGTCAACGGTCTGCCCATCGACGAGGAGATCAGTTTCTAAACCTTTGCGACCTTAGCGTCCTTTGCGAGAGGCATAAAATGACCAGCGCAGAAACACTCAAACCACCTGCTGGTCTGGTGGATCTCGCCGCGGAGCGGGTCGGCGGGCGCGCGTTGATTGCGAACGACGAGTTTTTTGCCGAGAAGGAAAACCTGCTCAAGCCCGGCCGCGGCATCTTCATCCCGGACAAATACACCGAGCGCGGCAAGTGGATGGACGGCTGGGAAAGCCGGCGCCGCCGCACGCCGGGCCATGATTGGTGCGTCCTCCAGCTCGGCCTCCGCGGCGTCATCCGGCAGGTCGATATCGACACGAACCACTTCCTCGGGAACCATCCGCCCTTTGCCTCGCTCGACGCGCTTTGCCTAACGAGTGGTTTCGACTCGGCGAATGTTGACGAGCTGCCGTGGTCGGAGCTGCTCGCGAAATCGCCGCTCCAGCCCGGCTCGCAGAATCTTTTCCCGATCGAGAGCGCGGAAACCTGGACTCATCTGCGGCTGAACATCATCCCCGATGGTGGCGTCGCGCGGTTGCGCGTCTACGGCACGGTCGTGCCTGATTGGAGCATGGTGAAAGAGGGGGAGCTGGTCGACCTCGCGGCGATCGAAAACGGCGGCGTTCCGCTGGCCTGCAGCGATATGTTTTTTAGTTCGATGAACAATCTGATCATGCCGGGCCGTTCTGAGAACATGGGCGATGGCTGGGAAACGAAACGCCGGCGCGGCCCGGGCCACGACTGGATCATCCTGCAGCTGGGGCGGCCGGGCACGCTGCAGAAGATCGAAGTCGATACCAATCACTTTAAGGGCAACTACCCCGACACCTGCTCGATTGAAGGCTGCGTCGCGCCGAATGCCACGGTCGAGGAACTGCAGAGAAGCGCGCTTTGGCGCGAGATCCTGCCGAAGACAAAACTCGAAGCGCACACGCGCCACTTTTTCGAGAAGGAGCTCAAGCCACTGGAAAGCTGCACGCACCTGCGCCTGAACATTTTTCCTGATGGCGGCGTCAGCCGGCTCCGCGCCTGGGGCGTGCCGGCGCTGGCGAAGGAATGAG
>JBKJKL010000366.1:0-10214 GCA_046597485.1 Chthoniobacterales bacterium | reverse complement strand
GGCCGCGAAGCTGGTGGCAAAGGAGCGCCCCTGGCCGGAGACGTAGTTGTCGTTCAGGAGGAACAACATGGTCACGCCATCCGCGTCGCTCATAGCCGGGTTCTCGCGCTTATCGATCCGCTCGTAGGCGACGAAGTCTGCATCGCTCCAGCGGCCGAACTGCGTGCCCCGCGCAAACTGGTTGTGGATGTAGAGGAGGTTCGGGATCCGCCCATCGTTGAACTGCCCGAGGAAGGCCGTGTTCGCGTGCCGCGGGAAAGCGCCGCCGCTTTGCCCGAGCGTTTGCGCCTGATGGTTGCCGTCGGTGTAGATCAAGCCGAGGCCGGCGCGCGTGAAGTAGAGCGCGTGCTGCAGTTCGCGCCGCGCGGCGTAGTCGTTGTCGTGGCTTTGCGCGTGGAAGACGGCGAGAGGCGCCGCGAAACCATAGCTGCCGGGCGCGTCGAGGCCCTGCAAGCCGGCGCTCGGATTGCCAAGCACGTTGTTCAGGTTCGAACGCAGGACGTTATCGACCAGGCGCATGCCGGCGTTGAAGTAATCCGCGTAGGGCGGCGGCTCGCCGAGGTGCTCGCCAAACATCATGGCATCGTCGCGCGGCTTCTCGGTGTCGAAGACGGTGTCGCGATGGTTCACATCGGAGAAGCCGCGGGTGAGATTGAACTGCCGCTGCACCTGGCCGGTGTAGCCGTAGTCGCTCGTGTCGCGATCCGCGCCGAAGGAAGCACCGAAGAAGTCGTAGCGGACATGTTTGACCGCATCGAGCCGCAGGCCGTCCGCCTTCGTGCGATCGATCAGCCAGCGCGCAGAGCGATTCAAGAAATCCTCGACCTGCTCGCTGTAGAAGCCGGAATTGGCCGCGAGCATCTCGCGCGTGATCCCGTTGCTCAGTCCGAAACCGACATAGGTGCCGTCCGGTTTGTAGCAGTAATACTCGGGATTATTCGGTTGCCGGACGAACTTGATTTTCGGGAACGTGCCGCCCTCGCTCGTGCCAAAATTTTCGTTCACCGCCCCGGGCTCCTGCGCGATATCGATCAGGTCCGCGAGGCCAAGATGCTGCACCTGCCAGGCGTTGTTGTAATCACGCGTGTTATCCCATTTGCGATAGAAACCTTCGGGCGTGAGCCGGAGATGAAAATCCTCCGGGACGAAGCCGGGATAGATATCGATCGGCGTCTGCGCGTTGAAGCCCGGCACATCGAACGCGTTATGGTTCATGATGTTGTCGAGATAGACGCGAATGCCGAAGCGATGCGCGATCTCGATCATGCGCAGCAACTCCGCCTCAGTCCCGTAGCGGGTGCGCACCGAGCCGCGCTGGTCTTTGCTCCCGAGATCGAAACGATCAAAGAGATCGTAGCCAACGGAGAGACCGCCCGAGCCCTTCGTGGGCGGCGGAATCCAGAGAGCGTCGTAGCCCGCCTCGGCCAGTTCCGGCATCTTGGCCGCGATCTCGTTCCAGTCGGTATTGAAATACTGGAGCATCGTCTCCGCCCGCGCCGGCGAAGGCGCGAAACACGCCGCCGCGACAAGCAAAGCAAGCGCGGACGTGCGCACGGTAAAAGGCTTCATCAGGGGCGGGAAAGAGATGGCGCCGCCCAGCTTTAGAAGCCGATGACGGGAACGAAATTGAGCATATCACCAGAGCGGAGATTCGCATTCGAATTTCCGTAAAATCCTTCGGAAGAAACTGCCACTTTATTCGCTCGGCCAGAAAACAAAAACGCCCCGCGCGCGGCGGGGCGATCACGTAAGCGAAGAGCGGAGTCGTTTAGCTCCGGCGACGGCGCCGATAAGCAAGACCGGCGAGCAACCCCGGACCAATCAGCAGGGCAAACGTCGACGGTTCGGGCACGATCTGCAGATTGTTGAAGTAGAGGTTGTTTTGGTTAGCGCCGCTGTCGGTGCCAGAGTTGTAGAGCCTAAAATTGTTCACTGTCATGCCCAGGTTGAACGTTCCGTTCAAAGCCGCCTCGGTGCCACCGGCTGAACTGGTGCGGGTGATCGCAATGCTGAAATTCGTGCCGCTCGTGCGCGTGAAGTTAAGCGAGAAAACAGAATCCGGCTGATAAGCGAGCGTCAGCGTGACCGCGGTGCCGTTACCTATCGAGTAGGTGTAGGCGTCGCCGCCGACATTGAAGTTGAACAATTGAGTCCCGCCGTTGTTCAAGTTCAGGCCCTTGTTTCCGTTCCGAAAGTTGACCGCCATCTGCAGACGAAACGTCTGACCAACCAGCAAATCTCCCTGAGCAAAGCCACGCGACGCATTTGCAAACGCCGCTCCTGGGTTCGCAAAGATGGCGAAGGCCCCGCCCCCGGTGTTGATATTGCCCGAGCCAGCGGTCGAGTCGCCGATGAAGTAGCCGGCAAAGTTGGCGCCGCCGTTGTTATTATTCGTCAGGTCCCATGCGGTGAAGCCGGTGCCGCCGTTGCTGCCATTCGTCCAGCCGCCGGGGTAATTGGCCGCGTTGTCACTGGCTTGTCCGAAGGCGGAGAGCGCGGCCGCGGCGCTCACGAATAGGACAGAGAAAATACGTTTCACGATAAGGGGTGATTTTCCACGGTTTAAATCCGCGTGAGCTTTCCCGGAATCACCCGGAGCGTCAACGCAGAATGTTGATTATCTGGAGCGTGCCGCGTGCCTCCGATCGCACTTTTCCTTGCCGATCGCGGCTGTAAGCTCTGCGGCACATGGAACAGATCTACTTCATCGTGGTCGGTGTCGCCGCGCTCCTCGTTTTCGTTTTCCTCATTGTCGTCTTCCGGTTCTTTAACTTCTGGCTGCGCGCGCGGCTCGCGGACGCACCGGTCGGACTGTTCAAGATGTTCGGGATGAGCCTGCGGAAAGTTCCGGTCGGCTTAATCGTCGATAACCGCATCACGGCGCTCAAGGCGGGCCTCGATATCCCGACCGATCCGCTCGAGGCGCATTATCTCGCGGGCGGCGACGTCAGCCACGTCATCCTTGCCCTCATCGCGGCGGACAAGGCCGGCATCGTCCTCGATTTCAACCGCGCCTGCGCGATCGATCTCGCCACTAAAGGCACGGGCAAGACTGTACTGGAAGCGGTCCGGACCAGCATCAACCCGAAGGTAATCGACGCGCCCAGCCCGAACATGGGCCGGGCGACGATTGACGGCGTGGCGCAGGACGGCATCGGCGTGAAAGTGAAAGCCCGCGTGACCGTCCGGTCGCACCTGGATCGTTTCGTCGGCGGCGCGACCGAGGAAACAATCATCGCCCGTGTCGGCGAAGGCATCGTCAGCTCGATCGGTTCCGCTCCTTCCTATAAAGAAGTGCTCGAGAATCCGGATCGCATCTCGAAGACGGTCCTGGCGAAGGGCCTCGATAGCGGCACGGCCTTTGAGATTCTCTCGATCGATATCGCCGACGTCGATGTGGGAGAAAATATCGGCGCGAAATTGCAGACCGAGCAGGCCGAGGCCGACAAGCGCGTCGCGCAGGCTAAGGCCGAAGTGCGTCGCGCCGCGGCGGTCGCGGTCGAGCAGGAAATGCGTGCCCGCACCCAGGAGATGCGCGCCAAGGTCGTCGAGGCCGAGGCGCTCGTGCCGCAGGCGATGGCCGACGCGTTTCGCTCCGGCAACCTCGGCATCATGGATTATGTGCGGATGAAAAACGTGCAGGCCGATACCTCGATGCGCGAATCGATCGCGGGCAGCGAAAAGAACAATCCGCAGACGTAACGGACGCGGATGGAACAGCTCATCTTCCTCGCCTTCCTCGGGCTGATCGGCCTGGTGAAGCTGTTCCTGCAAGCCGCGGAGAAGAAGCGGAACGCCGAGGCCGCGAGGCAGGCGCCCGATGCCGCGCGGCCGAATGCGCCCGTGCAGCGCGCGCCCGCACAAACGGAGGAAGAACGCGTCCGGCGTTTTATGGAAGCGCTCGGCGTGCCGACCTCGACTGCGCCCACGCCGAAGGCCCCGCCGCGCACCGTGCAGCCGAGAAAGCCGCTGCAGCGTAAGATTCAACCCGTCGATTCTTTTCCCGCGCCGCGCGCTTCGACATTCACGAAGCCGCCGGTGGCGCCGACGCTGCCGCCGGTGACTGTTCCCGCGCCTGGGCCGCCAATTCCAGTGCTTGCGCCGCCACGCAGCGCGACGCCCACGCGGGCCGCTTCAACTTTCGAAGTGGCCGACGTCAGCTGGAAAACAGAGGAAGCTCCGACGGGCGATCTCGCGACGCGTCCTGCGGTGGCCGCGGCCGACCAGTCTTGGTCGGCGCGCCTCGCGCAACCACGGGCCCTGCGGGACGCAATCATCCTGCGCGAAATCTTCGGACCGCCGCGCAGCCTGCAGCCGGTCGATCTAATCTAGCGCAGTTTGCGCTTGCGCCCCTCCGGCGATGCGGGACGATAACGCACTGCCGCCGGCGTGGCGGAATTGGCAGACGCGCTAGACTCAAAATCTGGTACTCGCAAGAGTGTGTGGGTTCGAGCCCCTCCGCCGGTAAATTCTTCGCCATGAAAGGCGACGTGGAAGTGGTCTTCGCTAAGAAGTTCGAATCGGTCAGCGTCTAAGCCGTTCCAGAAAGCACGAAGCCCCGCCGGCCTGAGCGCCCGCGGGGCTTCCGATTTTAAGAATGTATTCCGATGGGTTTAGTTGCCAACCCCACCGTTGGTGGTGCGTTCCTGGATACTTTGCACGCCTTCGCTGCTCAGCCGCGTGGAGTTGCGCGCCTCAGGGGTACCTTCCTCCACCCAGCGACCGCCGAGATTGCTCCCAGTTTCACCCGCCACCCAGACGTAGCGTTTGCCGTTCATAATTTTGATCCTGGCGTTCGAGGCCACGACCGTGCCGGGTTTTCCGGTGGTGATCTGCCCGGTGATGTTGGCGTCTTTCGGCACTTTGATCCGCATTGCCACGCCGCCCTTGGCAAACTTGGCGGATGCGACCGCTTCCGCGATCACCTTCTGTTTCCCAGCCGAGATGACGAGGGCGTAGTTTTGCTTCGCGAGACCGCCGGAGCTGAACTGCACGACGTAATCACCCGGCTGCAGTTTGCCGGTGGCAAACGTGCCGCCCGCGGTGGTACGGCCCTGATAGGCGGCATGGCCGTTCGTATCGGAGACGGAGACATTCACCGGTGGTATGCCGGCAAAGGCGCTGGATGATGCGGCCGCCGCAAGACCGAGCGCGAGATAACGCAGAGATTTCTTCATGCTTAATTTTTAGGCGGCGCGGCGTTCCGGGCCAAGCAGAAACGTAGCCACGAGATGCGCCGAGCGCCAGACCCGCGGGCGCGCCGGTCGCGGCCTTCCGGTGAAAAAATTACCCCTGACGCTTTGACTTCACCCAGCGATCCACCAGCTCCTCGAGAAGGTCCAGCGGCAGCGGTCCGCTAGTTAGGACGACGTCGTGGAACTGCCGCAGGTCGAACTTCGCGCCCAGCTCCTTCTTCGCCTTCTCGCGCAACTCCACGATCTTCAGCATGCCGATCTTATAAGCGGTCGCCTGGCTTGGCATGACGATGTAACGATTGATCGCGTCGGTGCAGTCGGCTTCGCTATTCGCGGTGTTCTGTTGGAGGTAATCGATCGCCTTCTCGCGCGTCCAATGCTTGGCGTGAATGCCGGTATCCACGACCAGCCGCGCCGCGCGCCAGATCTCGAGCGAGAGCCGGCCGAAATCTGAGTAAGGATCTGCATAAAGGCCGATCTCTTTCGGCGTCAGCTCGCTGTAGAGCCCCCAGCCTTCGGTGTAAGCGGTAAAACGCGCGCCAAACCGGCGGAACTTCGGGATGCCCTGCAGTTCCTGTGCGATCGCGATCTGCATGTGATGGCCGGGGATGCCCTCGTGATAAGCAAGCGCTTCCAGCTCGTAGGTCGGCGCGCTGCGCATGTCGTGCAGGTTCACGTAGAACATGCCGGGGCGGGAACCATCCGGCGCGGGCTGCTGGTAAAAGGCTTTCCCAGCTGAGCTCTCGCGGAATTTCTCTACTGCCTTGACCACGATGTCGGCCTTCGGCTTGGTCAGGAATAACTCATCGAGCCGCTTCTTCATCTCATCGATGATCTGCGTCGCGCGTTTCAGGTATTCCTGCTGACCCTCCTCCGTCGCCGGCAGGTAGAACTGCCCATCTTCGCGCATGAACTTGAAGAAGGCCTGGAGGTCGCCCTTGAAGCCGACCTTCTCCTTGATCTTCTCCATCTCACCATGGATCCGCGCGACTTCTTTCAGGCCGATCTGATGAATTTCGTCCGCCGATAAAGTGGTGGTCGTCGTGCGGCGCAGCGCGAACTCATAGAAGGCCTCGCCTTCCGGGAACTTCCACGCGCCCGCGTCATCGTTCGCCTTCTTCTGGAGGCTCTCCAGTTCCGCGATCAGCTTCTCGTAGGCTGGCTTCACCGCGCCGGTCAGCGCGCTCTTCGCCTCCGCGAGTAGCTGGTCGCGCGTCGGTTGGTCGCCCTCTTTCAAAGCCGCGACCTTCTTTTTGAAATCAGCCCAGAGCGGTGAATCTGCCCCTTCGCCGAAAGGCTGCCCCGCGACCACCTTTCGCGCCGCCTCGAGCACGAGCGGGAAGACAAACCGCGGCGTGATGATCCCCTTCTCCGCACGCTCTTCCAGGTTCACGATCAGTTGATCAAAGAGCGGCGCGATGCCGTTCAAACGCCCAACATAGGCGCGCGCGTCGTCCACGTTGTCGACTCGATGGACGTTGATCAGGAACGTCGGCACTTCGGAGTGCGCGCCATACATCTGGTTCACTGGGTAGGTGTGGAAGCGCCACTTCGAGCCTTCCGTCTCCCGCTCCACCTCGCGCTCGAAGATGCGGTAGCTGAGCTGCGTCTGTTGATCGAGCGCCTTGAGGTCGAAGTCGCTCCGCAATTTCGCGAGCTGTTCCTTCCGCAGCGCGAGGTCTTTCAAGTCGGCCGCATCGGAACGGTCATCCCATTTGTCGTAGTTTTTCTTGATCCCGAGCTGCGCCTGAAACTGCGGATGGCGCTCGAGGATTTGCTCGAAGGATTGATCGAAGAATTCGTTCGCGCGCTTCGACTCCGCCGCGATCTGCTCGGGCATGGCGTCCCCTTTCTTCGGCTCCGCGGCCAGGGCGGAAGCAGAGAGACGAAGCAGGATGACGAGGGATGAAAAACGCGGCGGCATCGCGCAAGATAGTGGACGCGTGCGCGCTGTCATCTTTCGCTACGCGTGACAACGGCTACCGGCCGCGCCAGCATCGCCGCTCTCTTGCAATCTCGCGCGCATACATCTCCGCCCGGCCGCTGGTGGCAGCACACTCTGCTCGCGCTTGTCCTACTCGCTCCCTCCCTCTGGCTGCTTGCGACAGTGCCGCCGCTTTGGCGCGATTCCGACGCCTACAATCAGCTCGTGCAACATCCAGCGCTCGCTACGGTCTGGGGCCACGGGCCGCTTTATTGCCTGGCCGCGCGGGTGCCGTTGTATCTCGGCTACGCGCTCGAGCGAATGCATGGACCGGTCCTGCCCGAGACCGGCAAGTTTCTTGGAAACTCTGGCCTAACGAATACTGGCATCCTGCTCCTGATCGTCGCGCAGCATCTTGGACTCTGCGCCGCTGCGCTGGTCTTCATTCGCGCCAGCACGGGCCGCTTTTTCCTCCGGCTAATTTTCGCAGCGGCCTTTGCCAGCGTGCCGATCTTCTACACCTTCGCGCACTGCGTTGGCTCGGAAACGCTGAGCATGATCCTGCTCCTCCTTTTCGCCACGGCCGGGCTGCAGCTGGTGCGGGCCCCGGGTGAGATTTCGTTCCGCGGCTATTACCTGTTTGCGCTTCTCCTCTACGCGTTGCTCCTCACGCGCTATGTGAACTTCGTCCTCGTCGGCGTGCTCCCGGCCGCTTTCCTCCTCTCCGCATTACGCGGTCCCGCGCGGGCCAAGTTGACCGCCGCCTTCCTCACTCTCGCCATCGGGTTCGTCTCGATCGTGCTCGCGCGGCAGACGATGTCGGACCTCGCGCATTGGCGGAAATTTGAATATCACTCGCGGCCCGGATTCACCTTCTTGTGGCGGCTCAGGTTCCTGACCGCACTTCCGGCGGTCGAGCGCGCCGAGGTGCTCGATCGGGTCGCGACGCGACTGAAGACCGACGATGCCCGGAAGATCCTTGCGCTCCTGCGCAACTCCGCCGGCGACGAAGCCGCGATGCAGCCAATCGCATTCTATGACCGCATCCCGGCAGCCTTGTTTCCGCCCGAGACGAAAGTGAAAGGCAGCCTCCGCGTCCGCCGCCAGGATGACGCGATGAACGAGATCGCGCGCGGTTTCCTCAGCCCGCCGACGGCGCCGCAGTGGCGCTCGGCCTGGTCGGACTTCGCGAGGGCGCGCGGCTGGCCCTGCGGCGAAGTGGTGCGCTATCTCTTCGAGACGACCGCCTACATCCTGCCGCGACTCGATGAGATGCCGGAGATGGCGCGACTCCGCACATTTCGCGACACGACTCCGGCGGCGCTCGCCCGCATCCCGGAGGAGAACGCGTATCTCCGTCTTTGGCGCAACGTGCCGCTCGATTTCCTGCTCGCCCTTTCCGCAAGCGGCATCGTCATCGCGCTCTTGCGCGGCCGGCGGGTCGCGCTCTACAGCGCAGCGCTGCTCGGTGCCGGCGGAGCGATGGTATTCTCGACCTGCCTCGTCGGCGCGATGATTCAGCGCTACACCCTGCCGCTGTGGGAACTGGCGTTTCTCGCGCTCGCGCTTTCGCTCGGCGCGCTCGTCGAGCGCGAGCCCTCCGCCTAGTGCGGCGCAGCTTTCTCGGCTCCGAGGCCGGTGTTGGCCCGCACGCTCAACTCGGCAAACTTCGCCTCGGCCTCCGGTTCCCGCCTAACGAGTGCTCCGAGGAACGCGCCGAGGAAACCGAGCGGGATGCTGACGAGGCCCGGATTCTTCAGCGGGAAGAGCGGCACTTTCATGAAGTCTGGGCTGACTGCGATGAGCGCGATGCTGGAGATGAGACCGACCGCGAGCCCGCAAACCGCGCCGGTTGTGTTGAAGCGTTTCCAGAAGATCGAGAAGATGATGACCGGCAGGTTCGCGCTCGCCGCTACAGCAAAGGCAAGGCCGACAAGGAAGGCTACGTTCACTGTCGGCCCGAGCAGAATGGCGATGACGATCGCGAGGGCCCCAACGACGAAGGCGGTGATGCGCGCCACCCGCACTTCCGCGCCCGGCTGATGTTCGCGGCCGTGATGGATCACGTTGGTAAAAAAGTCGTGCGCAAAGCTCGTGCTCGCGCTGATCGTGAGACCGGCGACGACCGCGAGGATGGTGGCGAAGGCGACCGCGCTGATGAAGGCGAAGAAGACTTCGCCGCCGAGAAAGCGCGCCAGCTCCGGCGCGGCCATGTTCGTCCCGCCATGCGCCTTCAAGAAATCGGGCCCGAGCAAGCTCGCGGCGCCGAAGCCGAAGAAGGTGGTCATGATGTAGAAAATACCGATCAAGACCATGGCCCAGACCACGCTAGCCCGCGCCGTCTTCGCATCCGGCACGGTGTAAAAGCGGATCAGGATGTGCGGCAACCCTGCAGTGCCAAGGACGAGGGCCAGCCCAAGCGAGATCTGGTCGAGCGGATTCTTAAAGAGCAGACCGGGCGTGAGGAAATTGCGCGTGACCGCGGCGCCGCTCGCGTCTGTCATTTGCACGGCACTGACTGATTGAAAGAATTTCGCGAGGCTGAAATCAAACTTCGCCATCACGAGCACACTCAGGAAAACGCTCCCGCTCATAAGCAGGACGGCCTTGATAATCTGCACCCAGGTCGTCGCCAGCATGCCGCCGAAGACGACATAGACGACCATGAGCACGCCGACCCCAATGACGGCCGTCTCGTAGCTTACGCCAGGGAGCAATTGCCTAACGAGTGTGCCCGCGCCGACCATCTGCGCGATCATGTAGAAGATGGAAACGGTCAGGGTGGACAACGAGGCCATCGCGCGCACCGGCCGTGGCTTCAGCCGATAGGCAAGCACGTCGGCCATGGTGTATTTGCCGGCGTTGCGCAGCGGTTCGGCCACGATGATCAGCACCGTCAGGTAAGCGACGAGGAAACCGACGGAATACATGAAGCCGTCGTAGCCGTTGAACGCGATCATCCCGGCGATGCCGAGGAAGCTGGCCGCGCTCATGTAATCCCCCGCGACAGCCAGGCCGTTCTGCCAGCCCGTGATACGGCGCCCGGCGGCGAAGTAGGCGCTGGAGCCGCTGGACTTTTTCGCGCTCAGGTAGGT
>JBKJKL010000139.1:0-18824 GCA_046597485.1 Chthoniobacterales bacterium | reverse complement strand
CATCGGCAATGGCGCGAAGGCGCAGGTCGAAGCGCAGATCGCCAGCTTGGGCGAGAACCTGATCCTCGTCTTCTCCGGCAGCACCACAGCGAGCGGCATTCGCACTGGTTGGGGCAGTGCCGGCACCTTGAAGATCGAGGACGCGGAAGCAATTCGGCGCGAGGTGCCCGGCGTGATCGCGGTTAGCGAAGAAGTGCCTTCGACCTCGCAGGTCGCGGCGGGGAATCAGAACTGGTTCACGCGCATCACGGGCGAGTCAGCCGAGTATTTCGACATTCGGCAATGGCCGCTCGCGAGCGGCGCGCCCTTCACTCCGCAGGATGTGCGGACCGCAAACAAAGTCTGCGTCATCGGCAGCACCACCGCTGCTCAGCTCTTTGGCAGCGCGGACCCGGTGGGCCAGACCATCCGGGTGAAGAACGTGCCTTTCACCGTCGTCGGCACCTTGATCCCGAAAGGCCTGAGCGCGCACGGCACCGACCAGGACGACGTCCTCATTATGCCTTTCACGAGCGCGATGAAACGCGTCACGGGCGGCACCACTTTGCGCAGCATCAACGTGCAGGTAGCGAACCCGAGCGACCTCGAGCCAGCACAGCAGTTGATCGTCTCGCTCCTCCGTCAGCGGCACAATATCCGCGAAGGCCGCGAGGAAGACTTCACCGTCCGCACCCAAAAGGAGATCGCCGACATGGCCAGCGCCACGACCGATGTCATGACCGGTTTGCTCGGCGCGATCGCTGGCGTCTCGCTCGTCGTCGGCGGGATCGGGATCATGAACATCATGCTTGTGAGCGTGACGGAGCGGACGCGGGAAATCGGGACCCGCATGGCGGTGGGCGCGCACGGGCGCGACATCCTCACGCAGTTTTTGATCGAGGCGGTTTCGCTCAGCGCGGTCGGCGGCGTCCTCGGCATCTTGACCGGGATCGCGGCTTCGAAGGCGATCTCCGCCTGGAAGGATTGGCCGTCGCTCATCTCGCCCGGCTCGATCGTGGCGGCCTTTTTCGTCAGCGCCGCCGTCGGCATCTTCTTCGGATTTTATCCGGCGCGGAAAGCGGCCCAGCTCGATCCGATCGATGCATTGCGTTACGAGTAGGGATGGAACAGACGAATCGTTTTCAGAAACTGGTCGCGGAAGCGAAGGGGAACGTGCGCGAAGTTTCGCCTGCGGAAGCGAAGGCGCAGGCCGAGAGCGGCGAAGCCTTGCTCATCGATGTGCGCGAGGAGGCTGATTGGAAGCAGGGTCATGCGCCGGGCGCGAAGCACTTGAGCCGCGGCGAGCTCGAGATGGAGATCGAAGAGCAGGTAACCGATGTCGCACAGCCGATCATTTGCTACTGCGGCGGTGGCAGCCGTTCCGCGCTCGCGACCGAGAGCCTGCAAAAGATGGGCTACACCAATGTGCGCTCCATGGCCGGCGGGATGCGGGCTTGGAAGGAAGCTGGCCTGCCGACGGAAGCGGCTTAGCCGCCGACTGCCTGGTAGCGATTTAGGCCGCGCCGCCACATGAAGCGTGCGGTCGCCCAAGTGGCCAGAAGCCAGCCGGTCTGGATGGCGAGCGCTTCCACCATGCGCGCGCCTTCGAGCCGGCCGAGGAAGATCGCGATCGGGCAAAAGAGTTCGTAGTAAAACGGCAGCCACTTCAGCACCACCTGGAGCGCGGGCGGCATAATATCGACCGGGAACATCTGGCCGCCGAGGAAGTACTCGAACGAGTAAACGATGAAGACGATGGTCGAGATCTCGAGAATCCAGAAGGCCATCATCGCGATGCTGTAGGTGATGAAAAACTGGATCATCGCGGCCATGAGGAGCGAGACGAATGCCGCCACCCAGGTGAGCGGAGCGGAGGGCCAGGTGATGAATTCGCGGAAGAAAAAGAAGATGACCGCGATCGGTAGGATCGTGACCAGGGTGTAGACGAGCCGGCCGCTGAGGAAGATGCTGAAGCGATAGGCGAGATAGCTGAGCGGCTTGGTCAGGAAAGAATTGATCTGCCCCTCGCGAATGTCGGAGGCGATCTGCCACTCGTCCTCGGTCGGCGTGACCAGGTTCGAGACGAGGATCATGAGCAGGTAGTAGTAGATCATCGACCCGTAGTCGTAGCCGCGCATGCCGCCGCCGGGTTCGTTGAAGACGGCCCGCCAGAGGAAGACGGTGCCGGCGAGCGGGATGAGGCCGAAGAGCGCGCGCAGGAAATAATTCCAGCGATAAACGAAGGTGTTCTGCAGCCCGAGCTTGAAGACCGCGACGTATTTCGCGAGTTGCATTCGTTAGGCGCGCCGCGCTAGGGCGGTCGCGAGGTTGATCGCGGCGATCATGCTGTCGGGCCGCGCGATGCCTTTGCCTGCAATCTCGAAAGCGGTCCCGTGGTCCGGGCTGGTGCGCGGGAAGGGGAGGCCGAGCGTGACGTTCACGCCCTCGTGGAAGGCGTGCAGTTTGAGCGGAATCAATCCTTGATCGTGATACATGCAGAGCACGCCATCCCACACCCCCTCGGCGGCGTGATAGAAAACAGTGTCGGGCGAGAATGGACCGTCGACGATCGCGCGCTCGCCCAAGATCCGCTGCAACTCCTGCGTCCCCGGGGCGATGATCATTTCCTCCTCGCGGCCGATTGTGCCCGACTCGCCGGCGTGCGGATTTAAGCCAGCGACTGCGATCTTCGGCGCGCGCCCGAGACGGTTGCGGAGGAAATCGTGCAGCAGCAAGCCGACGCGTACGATCTCGTCGGCGCGGAGCGCATCCGGAACTGCACGCAGCGGGATGTGCGTGGTCACGAGCGCGACAGTGAGCGCGCCGCCAGTCAGGAGCATGGCGAAGTTTTCCGTCTTCGTCTGGTTAGCGAAGAACTCGGTCTGGCCAGGAAACTGGAAACCGATCTCGTACATCCGCGCCTTATGGATCGGCCCGGTGACGACAGCGGCGAACTCGCCAACCAGTGCGCGCGCGACAGATTCTTCAAGGGCGGCGGCGGCGGCATGCGCGCTTTTCGGAGTCGGTTGTCCCGGCGTTGCATCGGCAACCTGGCCGAGGACGACATACTCAACATCGGGCGGGACACGGCCTGATTGGAGGGCGGCGGCAATGATCTCCGGACCGATGCCGGCGGCATCGCCGAGAGTGATGCCGATGCGGGTCTGCACGCCGCATTCTCAACGGTCTCCCGGCACGAGCAAGTGCGCGGGAAGCCCGCGCGAAGAACCTAGAAGCGACGGATGGTCGCCTTCTGCCGCAGGCCGGCCAGCCAATTTTCCTGGAGTCGCCTGGCTTCTTCGTCGAGCACGCGCTTCTCCACTTCATCGCGCACCTGGGCGAGCGATTTCGTCTCGCCGCCCTTCTTTTCGTCGATGCGCAGGATGTAGTAATTGCCGCCCAACTCGATGATGCGGCTGATTTTCTTCGCCGGCAGATTGAAGGCCATTTTCTCCAACTCCGGTGCCAGCGTTTTGCGGCCGATCCAACCCCAATCGCCGCCCACATCGCGCGACGGATCCTCGGAATACATCTGCGCCATCCGCTCGAAATCGGCGCCGCCGGCGAGCTTGCCGAGGATCTCCTCCGTGAGCGCTTTTTGGGAAGCAGCATTACCCTCGGCCGAGTGGCTCGGGATCATGATCAGGCGGAGTTTGACCTCCTCCTTGCTCGTGAATTGATCGCGGTGCTGACGGTAATATTCGTCGATCCGGAGGGGGGAGGCCGCGGTGTTCGGCTTTACGTTCTTGCCGCGCATGGCTGCGACGATGATCCGGTTGTATTCCTCCGCGCGGAACTGGGTGAGCGAGTAGTTCTGCGCCTGCAGTGTCTTCATGAACGCCTGTCGGTCGCCGCCGAAATTTTCGCGGATGATGTCGTTCATTCGCTGGTCCACAAAGTATTCCGGGAGCGTGAGCTTTTCATCGCGGAAAGCCTGCACGATCAGCTCGCGATCGATCAAATCCTGCAAAGCACTCGTGCGAACCTGTTTCAATTTTTCCTGCAACTCAGCGCCAGTGGCTTGTTGGCGCAGCAGCCGCTCGCGCGGGCCAACGAGAGCGCGGACCTGCGAGTAGGTGATGACAGTGCCGTTCACGGTCGCGGCGATGCCATCGATCACTTCCGCTTCGCCACGGGAGCGCGCCTCGCCTGGCACGATCGTGCCGGCATCGGGCCGGGAGGTGCTGGCAGGTCTCGTGTTTGAGATCGTGCCTACGGGGTTCGTCTTCGCGTTTGACTGCGCGGGGGAACGCTGGGCCGAGGCCGCAGCGGCGAGGGTGAGCGAGGTGAGGAGGGCAGTTACCAGAGGACGAATCATGAATTCAAACGTTCTTCGTTAGTTCGACAACCTCGGCCAGCTTCCGTTGCAAGTTGTCGCCGCTTAAGCGAGGAAATTTGCCGCCTATCAGGATGTAGTCACCACGGCGGGTCAGCATCAGCTTGCCGTCGCGGACCTCCACGCGGGTGAACCCGGCTTTGGCTGCGGCGAGCTTGATTTCGGTCAAGGCGAGCAAATTGTCAACCGCCGGGGGGAAGGCGCCGAAGCGGTCGCGCCACTCTTTCCGCAGGCGATCCCACTGTTCGCGCGTGCTGATTTGCGCAAGGTGCCGGTAGGCCTGGATACGGAGCGGCGTTTCGCTGATGAACTGCGTCGGGATGAACGCCGGGAGCCGTTCTGCCGGGCCAAGCTGCGCGAACTCGGCTTCGTTCGTCGCGACGAAGTCGAGCTGCACCGAGACCTCCAGCCGCGCCTTGTAGCGTTCGCCTTTCAACTGCGCCACGGCCTGCTTGAGCAGCTGGCAGTAAAGGTCGAAACCGACCGCCACAATGTGCCCGCTCTGCTGCGTGCCGAGAATGCTGCCCGCGCCGCGGATCTCGAGGTCGCGCATCGCGATGCGGAAGCCGGCGCCGAGCGAGCTGTACTGCTTGATCGCATTGATCCGTTTCCGCGCCGCGCCCACCGTCATCATCTCGCGCGGGAGGAGGAGGTAGGCGTAGGCCTTATGCTCGGCCCGGCCGACGCGGCCGCGGAGTTGATAAAGATCCGCCAACCCGAAGCGGTCGGCGCGGTCGATGATGATCGTGTTCGCGTTCGGGATGTCGAGCCCGCTCTCGATGATGGTGGTGCAGACGAGCACATCCGTCGCGCCGGCAACGAAGCGCTGCATGACCGACTCAAGCTCGTCCGATTCCATCTGCCCGTGGCCGATATCGACCCGCGCGCCGGGACAGAGATCCGCGATCCGGTCTCGCATTTTGTCGATCGACTGGACGCGGTTGTGGAGGAAGTAAACTTGGCCCTGCCGCTCCAGCTCACGGTTGATCGCGTCGCGAATGATCCGCTCATCGTAACCGCAAACCACCGTCTCGACCGGGAGGCGGTTGAGCGGCGGCGTCTCGATCGTCGACATGTCTTTCACGCCGACGAGCGAGAGGTAGAGCGTGCGCGGGATGGGCGTGGCGGAGAGCGTCAGCACGTCGACCAGTTTGAAGAGCTCCTTGAATTTCTCTTTGTGCAGAACGCCGAAGCGCTGCTCCTCGTCGATCACGACGAGTCCGAGATCCTTGAAGACGACATCGCCCGAGATGAGGCGATGCGTTCCGATCACAACGTCGATCCCGCCGGTCGCAAGGTCCTTTAACACGGCCTTCTGTTCGGCATGCGAGCGGAAGCGGCTGAGCATCTCGACCCGCACCGGGTAATCGAGCATGCGCTGGCGGAAGGTTTCGAAATGCTGCTGCGCGAGCACCGTGGTTGGGGTCAGGACGGCGACCTGTTTGCCGGCCATGACCGACTTGAAGGCGGCGCGGATCGCCACTTCCGTTTTGCCAAAACCGACATCGCCGCAGATGAGACGATCCATCGAGCGGGCCTGCTCCATGTCCCGCTTCGTGTCCGAGATGGCGCGCGCCTGGTCAGCCGTTTCGCGGAAGGGGAAGGAATGCTCGAACTCGTGCTGCCACTTTGTATCCGGGCCGAAAGCGTGGCCGATCTGTGTCTCGCGCTCGGCCTGAACGGTGAGCATCTTCCCGGCGTAATCGAAGATCGAGGCGACGGCGTTTTTCTTCGCGCGCGACCATTTCGCATCGGCGAGGGAACTGAGCGGCGGTGATTTCTTGCCCACGCCGACATAGCGCGAGACGAGGTATGCCTGCTCCAGCGGCAAGTAGAGTCGAGCGTCATCCGCGAACTCGAGCGTGAGCACTTCCTGCAAGTCGCCACTCGCGGAAGGCATCTTGCCAAGTTCGAGGAAACGCCCGATGCCGTGCTCGAGGTGCACGACGAGGTCGCCCTCGGTCAGTTCGCTAAAGTCGATCTGCGCGCGATTGCGCCCGGCTTTTTCTGCGCGTTGCAGGCGGCGGCGGCCGTGCGTGGTCGCGCGGCCGAAAAGCTCCGCGCCGGAAAGGACGACGAGGTCGGCGGCCGGAAAAGTGAAGCCGCGCGCCAGCGTGCCCTCGAGCAAAGCGACGTTGTCGAGTGCGCCTTGCGATCCGGCCATGATTTCGCGGAAGCGCTCAATTTCGCCTTCCGTCTGGAAGTAGATCACGACAGACGCGCTCTCCTTTTTCCAACCCGCCAGCCGGCTCGCGAACTGAGAACGCTTTGCCTCCCCCATCGCGAAGTCGCCGACGGCAAAATCGCCCACGTCCGCTTCGTGAAACGCGCCGCTGTAGTCCTCCTCGCGACTGCCTGCCGCAGCGCCTTCGCTGATCTGGACCTGGCCTTCGTCGCTTTCGATCGCGATCTGCAGATGATCCGCCGCGATGTAATCGCGCACCGTCGCGCTCTGGTCGTCGGTTGCGCCTAACAAGACGTCAACAACCTGGAGATGGCGGACCGAGGTCTGGGTATCGATGTCGAATTCGCGGAGCGACTCGATCTCGTCATCGAAAAACTCAGCGCGCACCGGGAGCTGCGCTTGCCAGGAATAGAGATCGAGGATGCCGCCGCGAACAGCGAACTGGCCGCGTGTGGTGACCTGCCCAACGCGCTCGTAGCCGGCCCTGCCTAACGACTGGAGCAAATCCTCCATCGTTTCCTTGCGACCGCGCTTCAGCCGGAGCGTGGAAGAGGAAAGCGCGCTTCGTTTCGGCGCTTTCTGGTCGAGCGAGGCGCGCGTAGCCACGACGAGGTGCGGTCCGGTTTCCGTGGAGACCCGCTTGAGCAGTTCGAGCCGCTCGGCCGAGATCTCCGGATCAGGCAGGATGTTCTCGACCGCCGCGAACTCCGCTTCCGGCAAAAAGAGCGCGGTTGGATGCCAGTTCAGGAGCGACTCGTAGAGAAGCTCCTGCGCGCGGACTGTCGGGCAGAGGACCCAGACCGTTTGCTTCAGCTCACTCGCGAGCGCCCCGACCACGAAGGGCTGGGCCGCTTCCGTGACATGGGAAAACGCGACCGGAAACTTCGCGCGCTCAATGGCGCGGAGCCGGGCCGAGATCGGTTTCGCTTTTCTGACAAGGGCGAGCAGGTCGCCGGAATCTTGCACCGCGCACCGTTCGCTGAGTCGACGCAGAGATCAATCCGCTCCGTGCGCGGTCGCGAACTAGAGATCGCGGCCGATGGCGTTCGCCACCGCGCGCAGCCGCGGGAAGAGCTTGCTCAGCGTTTCGGGGAGAAGCGCCTGTTCGCCGTCGCACTTCGCTGATTCGGGCGAGTCGTGCACTTCGAGCATGATCGCATCCGCGCCGGCTGCGATCGCCGCGAGCGCCATTTGCGGAATGAAAGCGCGCAGGCCGACGGCGTGCGTCGGATCGACCACCACAGGCAGGTGCGTCTTCGCTTTCAGGATCGGAACCGCAGTCAAGTCGAGGGTGTAACGGCTCGCCGTTTCAAAAGTCCGGATGCCGCGCTCGCAGAGCAGGACATGCTCCTGGCCGCCGCTCAGGATATACTCCGCGCTCATGATGAGCTCGTTAATCGTGGCGCTGAAGCCGCGCTTCAGCAGCACAGGCAGGTGGCTACGGCCGACTTCCTTTAAGAGGGAAAAATTGTGCATGTTGCGCGCGCCGATCTGGAGGCAATCGGCATAGCGCTCGATGATCGGAAGATCCCGCGCATCCATGATCTCGGTGATGATCGGCAGGCCGGTTTCGTTGCGCGCCTCGGCCAGGATGCGGAGGCCATCCTCCTGCAAACCTTGGAAGCTGTAAGGCGAGGTGCGCGGCTTGAAGGCGCCTCCGCGCAAGATGCGCGCGCCGGCTTCTTTCACGCGATGCGCGACGGCGATAGTTTGCTCGCGGCTTTCAACGGAACAAGGCCCGCAGATGAGCGCGACGGCCGAGTCGCCGCCGATGCTCACGCCGCAGATGTCTACCTTGGAGGCGACGCCGCGTCGGTCGAAGGAAGCCAATTTGTAATGCGAACTAGCGGGGATGACCGCCTCCACGCCGGGCATGCCGGAGAGGCGTTGATCGCGGACCAGCTCAGCCGGACCAGCCACACCGACCAGGACGCGCGTGCCTTCCCGCATTACTTCCACTTCCAACCCGAACTCCTGCGCGCGGGCGACGATCTCTTCGATCTGTTCTTCCGTGGCGCTGGGTTGTGTGACGATGATCATGGACGGGCGAGTAGCTCCCGACGATGTCGTGCCCATCCGTCCCGCGCAAGGCTGGAGCGCGACGAAGTCGGGCCCGGTCCGAAGCTGGCCTAGTTCGAAATCGTGACCGGAGTGCCGGTAGCCACGTTCTGGAAGAACGTCTCGGCCATAAACTCCGGCATGCGAATGCAACCGTGAGAGGCCGGGTAACCCGGCAGGTAACCGGCGTGCATCCCGACGCCGCCGACGATCCGCATGAAGTAGGGCATCGGCGCGCCTTTGAATTTCGTTCCGGGCGGCTTCGGGTCTTTCGTCGCGTCCACGTTCGGGACGACAACGTTGCCCGCCTCGTCCACGTAATCGCCGTATTTGCTCGAGACGTGATCTTTGTCCTTCTGGGTGATGCTATAGGTGCCCGTCGGCGTGGCCAGGCCCTCACGGCCAGTCGAGAGCTGTGAGACACCGACAAGCTGGCCGGATTTGTAGAAATAGGCGCGCTGTTCGCTGAGCCGGATCTTGATCGAAGCCTTGCCGGCTCCGGCGGCATCGCCATCCCAATAGGAGACGGTGTCCTGCGGCGCGGAGGACGAGACCGGCGTGGCGCCGTAGACCCCGCCAAGGTATTGCGTGCCGGGAGAGACGCCCTCATCGCAGGATGCGAAGGCGAAGAGCGCGACCGCACCAGTGAAAGCTGTGGAAAGGCGAAAAAGAGAACGTGACATAAATTTTCGGGCGATCTCTCTACCAAAGAGAGCTCCTAAGTCAAGATACACGACCCGCTCTGCGTCGATACCCTCAGTTTCAATAATCGACCGCTGCTGCCGCTCCGCGGTGCCCGGCTTGAATTCTGCTTGGGTTAACTGACACTGCGAGCAATTGCCCCTCCGCGGGCGCTTTGCCTATGCCGACCTACGAATATCACTGCGATAAGTGTCGAAAAAATTTCGACGCTTTTCAGTCAATGCGCGACCAGTCCTTCACGGAGTGCCCGGAGCAGCATTGCCAGATGAAAAAGTGGGGACACGGCAAGGTAAAACGCCTTCTCGGCACCGGGGCTGGGCTCATCTTCAAAGGGTCTGGGTTCTACATCACCGATTATCGCAGCAACAACTACAAGGAAGGGGCGAAGAAAGACACGCCCGCTGTCGATAAGCCGTCCGGAAGCAAGGACACGCCCGCAAAAGCTTCCGAGAAAAAACCCAAGCCTGCCGAATGACGACCACCATTGCGAAACTGACCTGCCCGGATTGCCGGCGCGAAAACGAAGCGGAACGGATCTACTGCCACGATTGCGGAGCGCGTCTCGATCGCACCGCCGTGGTGAAAGCGAAAGAGAAAGAGGAAGATCCGAAGGTCACGCAAAAGCGCGTGAGGGCTATGTTCGATGCGCGTCGGGCGAAGGCGCGCCGCAACTTTTTTAACTTCTCGAAATTGCTCCTCGGCGCGCTCGCGGTTGCGTCCGTTATCCAGATGATGCGCCCTCCGGACCAGAAAGCAGTCAAGAGCTCGCCGGATTCCTTCCCGCCCCAGATTAGCCTCGACCTGAGCAACGCGGAGACCGACCCGCGCGTCAGCCTGCTGCGTTATTCGGACGACCAAGTGAACGCGTATCTCGCTTCCTCGCTCCGGAGCAAACGCTCGCGGCTCAGCCAGTATCTCCAGTTCGATCAGCTCTTCGTGCACTTCGACGAAAACCGCTGCCGCGCGACGGTGCAGCGTTCGCTCTACGGCGTTCCGCTTAGCACGAGCGCGTTGTTTGTTCCGGACGTCCACGGCAATACCCTTTCCGCGAAGATGGTCGGCGGCTCGATAGGCCGTCTGCCGGTTCATCCGTGGTTGATGCAGTTCGGCAATTTCCTCTTCGCCGATGTCCGCTCCGTCCTGGAGCGCGAGCAGAAATCGATTGTCCGCCTGGGCAGCTTGCAGCTGCATCCGGAGACGATTGTCATCGGCCGCCGCCCGCCGCAGGCGTAACGGACCGGCGTTCCGGCTCGCGCGCTGCCGGCATTCCGCTAGGCTCGCCGGCGTGAAACTCTGGCTGGTCGCAACCCTGGCGATTCTCGCCGCGCTGACTTCCGGCCGCGCGGGGGTCGAGCGCAGCGTCAGCACCTCGCGGCAGTTCATTGTGTATGGGGCCGACGCGCAGTTGCGTGGCGCGCTCTGCGACGTTGCCGAACAGACGAAAAAATCCGCGCTCGGTCTGCTCCGCGAAAGCGACTCGTGGAAGACACCTATCCTGATCAACGCGCAGCTCCCGCAGGCGCAGGCGCCGGAATCACCCCGCGCGCAGCTCAGTTTCGGCCAGACTGGCTTCGGCTTGAAACTGCAGCTCGACCTGACGATCGATGCCGACATCAGCGCGCCGTCAATCGAGCGCGAAATCCTCCGGGCCGTTTACCTGGAAATGATGTATCGCGCGGTGCCGGAAACGCCGGCCGGAACTCCTTACGTCGAGCCGCCGGCCTGGTTGCTCGAGGGCACGCTTGCCCTGGCCAGCCACCGCGATCCGGCCGCGCTGGCCGCGACGCTTTCTACGCCGGTGGAGACAGGCGCGGTGGTCTCGTTAGACCAATTCCTCAGTCAGCAGCCGG
This sequence comes from Chthoniobacterales bacterium, assembly GCA_046597485.1. Lineage (GTDB taxonomy): Bacteria > Verrucomicrobiota > Verrucomicrobiia > Chthoniobacterales > UBA10450 > JACCTI01. The sequence goes on along the minus strand of JBKJKL010000139.1, from coordinate 7,714 downwards.
AGCTGCTCGATTCGCCGTCGCGCGCGCTCTATCGCGCCTACGCGGCGGCGCTCGTCTCCGCCTTGCTCGAGAACGCGAACGGCTCGCGGCAGCTCACCCGTTATCTGGCAGAGCTTCCGCTCTCGCTCAGTGATTCCGTGGCCGATTTCCGCGCGCACTTCCCGGCGTTTAATGGCGCGCCGGAAAATGTGCAGAAGGTATGGACGCTGGCCGTGGCGCGGCTCGCGGGCAGCCAGCGGTATCGCCTGCTCGGGCCGGAGGAAACAGAGCGCGAGCTGAGCCGCCTGCTTCGCATCGAGTTGCGCGAACGCGACCAGACGATCGGGGCCTACATGCTGGAGGAGTATCCGCGTTTCCTGCGCATCGGCGCGGCGGCGGCCGCCTTGAAACATCTGCGCGAAGAGCTTCTTCTTTTATCTGGCCGCGCCAATCCGCTCTACCGGCCGGTGCTGGCGGAATACGACAAGATCGTAGAGCAACTCGGACGTGGTAAGACGAAGAAGTTGCCGCAGCGGCTGGCGGAGCTGCGCGCGCTGCGCGAGCATCTCTCTCGCCATATGAGCGCGATCGCGGATTACATGAACTGGTTCGAGGCCACGCAGGCGCGCTCGACCAGCGGCGCGTTTCACGATTACCTCCGCGCCGCGGAGGTTGCGGTCGAGCGCGAATATCGGCGGAAAGATGCGATCTCGCTTTATCTCGACGCGCTCGAAACGCAGTTCTAAATCGGGAGCCGCGCCAGCACAGTTGCCGCTGGGAGCGCAGACGCGTATCATCAGGTAGCACCACACATGCAGAAAATTGGATTTGCCGAAGCCCTTGATTCGATTGTCGCGACCGACCCGCGTTACAGCCGCGATGCGTACGTCTTCCTGCGCGACGCGCTCGATTTCACGACCAAACAGCAGAAGAAGATCAAAGGCGCGCCGGTCCGGCACGTCGCCGGACCAGAGCTGCTCGATGGCGTACGGCTGTACGCGCTGAAGGAATTTGGCCCGATGGTCGCGACCGTTTTCTCCTACTGGGGGCTGCGGACGACAGAGGACATCGGCCACATGGTCTTCAATCTGATCGGTGCCGGCATCTTTGGGAAAACCGAGGAGGATTCGATCGAGGACTTCAAAGGAGTCTACGATTTCCAGGAAGCGTTCGTGAAGCCGTTCGCGCCGGAGAAAGCGCCTGCGAAAGCGAAGCATTTGCCGCCGGCCCTCCCCGCGCCGAAGGCCTCATGAGTCTGCCCAGGGAGCGGTTGCGGACGTCTGCGTCGCCACGTGCCGGTTCCGCTGCGAGCGCGTTTCCGCCGCACACGGCGCGGCAATCGACCCTGCCGAACGGTCTCACCTTGATCGTGCAAGAGGACCACAGCGCGCCAGTCGCGAGCGTGCAGGCGTGGTGCGGGACGGGCAGCATTCACGAGGACGACCAGCTCGGCGCCGGGCTCTCGCACATCCTCGAGCACATGCTTTTCAAAGGGACGAAGAAACGCGGCGGGAATGAGATCGCGCAGGCGGTGCAGGATGTCGGCGGTTACATCAACGCCTACACTTCGTTCGACCGCACCGTCTACTGGATCGACGTGCCGAAAGCAGGCGCCTCGGCGGCGATCGACATCCTCTCGGACACGGTCATGAACTCGACCCTCCCGGTCGAGGAATACGCGAAGGAGCAGGAGGTCATCCGGCGCGAGTTTGCGATGGGCTTCGATGACCCGGACCGGGTCGCGGGCCAGCAGCTTTTCTCGACCGCTTTCCAAACGCATCCCTACCGGCTGCCGGTGATCGGGTTGATGGATATTTTCAACGCGCTCACGCATGAGCAGGTGCTCGCCTACTACAAGCGGCGCTACGTGCCGAACAACATTACCTTTGTCGTCGTCGGCGATATCGATGGGCACGCGGTGCGTGCGCAACTGACGGAACTCTTCAAGGAGCATCCCGCGCAGCCGCTGCGACCGGTTTTCATTCCGGCAGAGCGGAAGCAACTCGGGACGCGGGAAGTGCATGAGGAATTCGCCACTGAGCTGACCCGGCTGTCGCTCGCTTGGCACATCCCGGAGCTGACGCATCCCGATGTGCCCGCGCTCGATTTGCTCTCGACCATCCTCGGCGACGGACGCAGCTCGCGGCTCTATCGCCGGGTGCGCGAGGAGGCGGGCTTGGCGCACGGCATCTCCGCTTATTCCTACACCCCAGGTGATCCAGGCTTGCTCGGGATCGAGGCGACCACTGATCCGGAGAAGCGCGACGCGACGCTGGAACTCGTCGTGAAAATCGTGGACGAGATCGTGCAGCACAGCGTGACGGGCGAGGAGCTGGCGAAGGCGAAGAAGATGTCGCTCGCGCATCATCTCGGCGCGCTGACCACGATGCGCGGCCAAGCTTCCGATCTCGGCTCGAACTGGTTCCTGACCCGGAATCTCAATTTTACCCAGGAGTATCTCTCCGCTGCGCAGGAAGTGACCGCGGACGACATCCAGCGCGTGGCGGCGGAATACCTGACGGCCGACAACCTGACGATCACCTCGCTGAATCCGCAGGGTTCGCTCAAAACGAAACGGCAAGGGCCGGAGCGCGCGAAGGCGGGCGAGATTCAAAAGCTCGAGCTGGCCAACGGTCTGCGCTTGCTCGTGCGTGAAGATGCGCGGCTGCCGCTGGTCTCGATGACGGCGGTTTTCCGGGGCGGATTGCTGGCAGAGACGGCGGCGACGAACGGCATCACGCACCTGATGGCGAAGACGCTGCTCAAGGGCACGATCACGCGTTCGGCGGAGCAGATCGCTGAGACAATCGAAGCAGTCGGTGGCCACATTGGGAGCGACTCGGGCAACAATAGCTTCAGCGTTTCGCTCGAGCTGACGCGGAGCGATTTGCGGCTCGGTGGCGAATTGCTGGCGGATGTCCTCTTGAACGCGACGATGCCGGAACACGCGGTCGAGCGCGAAAGGGAAGTGCAGCTTGCCTCGATCAAAGACGAGGAGGAACACCTCACCTCGGTGGCGCGGAACATCCTGCGCGAGGCGATTTTTACCGATCATCCGTACGGGCTGCGCGGCAAGGGCTCGGCCGAGGCGGTCGAGAAGTTGAAGCAGAAGGATCTGCTGCGTTTTCGCGATCGCTACGTCGTGGCGCGGAACTGCGTCATCTCGGTCTTTGGCAATGTGACCGCGGCGGAAGTGCAGGAGCTTTTCGAGCAGATGCTCGCGACGATGAAGCCGGGCGAACTGGCGTTGACCGCGGCAAAGCCGAGCGGCCCGATCGCAGCGACGCGGGAGGTGCAGAGCGTGCGCGACAAGGCGCAGGGCGTCTTGATGGTCGGCTATCGCGGCGCGGATTTGTTTAGCCCGGACCGGACGGTGCTGGAGTTGATCGATGAGGCGAGCAGCGATCTTGGCTCGCGCTTTTTCATCCGCATCCGCGAGCAGATGGGGCTGGCCTATTACGTGGGCACGATGCAACTGCAGGGGCTGGTGCCGGGGATGTTCGCTTTTTACCTCGGAACCGATCCGCAAAAGCTGGCGGCGGTGAAGAAAGAATTGCTCGATGAGATCGCGCTTTTGGCGGCCGATGGCCTAACGAGTGAAGAGCTGCGCCGGGCAAAGAAGAAGATCATCGGCCAGCAGCTGATCGCGAACCAAAGCAACGACACACTGGGTTACACTTCAGCGCTCGACGAACTCTACGGTCTCGGCTTTGACCACTACCGGCAGCTGGAGACGGAAGTGGAAGCGGTCACGCAGGAAGACGTCAAGCGGGTCGCGGCGAAGTATTTTCTCGACCAGCCGTTCGTCGTCGCGACGGTGCGGCCGGCAGTCAACGAAAGATCGAAAGAGGAATAGCATATGGCCGAAATACAAAAGACCACCCAGAGCGGCGCGATGACGCAGCGTTTCATTGAATTCATCATGATGCAGGCGCAGAACGCGGCGCTTTTCCTCGGCCAAATCCCGAATCCGCAGAGCGGCGAACCCGAGGTGAACCTCGAGCTGGCGCGGATGTTCATCGATCAGCTGGTCATGATCCAGGAGAAGACGCGCGGGAACTTGAGCACCGAAGAGGCGACGGCGCTGCGGAACACGCTTTCAAATTTGCAGATGGCTTTCGTCGACGTGTCGCAGCACATGAGCGGCGCCCGTGGCGCGGGAAAACAGGAAGCTCCTCCTTCCGAAATACCAGTCGACGTTCCGTCGGAAGAACCGTCCGCTCTGGCGAGTGAAGCCGCTCCGACGACGGCGGCGCCCGAGTCTGAGTCGCGCAAGAAGTTCACCAAGAGCTACGGCGCTTAGCCTTCCGCCGAGGGCAGCGCCCTCTTCGTGCAGCCTAATCTCTTGCTCCGCGCGTATCTGAAATATGGTCGCGCTCGCCAAAGCCCTGGAGAAGGAAAAGAAGAAAATCGCCGAACTCGAGATCGTTTCCGATCCGAAGGAAGCAGCCGAGGAAGCAGGGCTGCGCTACGTGAGCGACGACCGCCCGGGTTTTTCTCGGAAAAAGAATGGCGACGACTTCGAGTTTTTCGACACGAAAGGCGAGCGCGTCAAAGACGAGGCGCGCGTCCTCCGCATCCGCCGTATTGGGATCCCTCCGGCGTGGACGAATGTCTGGATTTGCCCGACCGCGAACGGCCACATGCAGGCGACCGGGCGCGATGCGCGTGGCCGCAAGCAGTACCGCTATCACGAAAAATTCCGCGAGGCGCGCGACGAAACGAAATACGAGAAGATGCTGATCTTCGGCGAGGCGCTCCCGAAAATCCGGGAGCGCGTCGAGAAGGACCTCTCGCTCCCCGGCCTGCCGAAAAACAAGGTGCTGGCGACGATCGTGTCGCTCATGGAGCGTACCTTCATCCGCGTCGGGAACGAGCAATACGCGAAGGAAAACAAGTCGTATGGCTTGACCACGATGCGGCGGAAGCACGTGCAAGTGAAGGGGACAACGCTGCGCTTTAACTTCCGCGGGAAGAGCGGCGTGGAGCACCAGATCGAGGTCGCGGACCGGCGGCTGGCCCGCATCGTGAAGCGCGTCCAGGAATTACCCGGGCAGGAGTTATTTGGCTACGAACACGATGACGGCGAAGTGGACAACATCTCGTCGCAGGACGTGAACGATTACCTGCGCGAAATCACGGGCGAGGATTTCACAGCGAAAGATTTCCGAACATGGGCCGGGACGGTCTTGGCCGCGGTGGCGCTGAATGCGCTCGACCCGTTCCAGACAAAGACAGAAGCGAAAAAAAACCTGACCACCGCGGTGAAGGCAGTTTCGAAAATTCTTGGCAACACCCCGGCCGTTTGCCGGAAATGCTACGTGCACCCGGCGGTGCTCGAGACCTATCTCGACGGCGGCATGATCGACGGCTTGCGGCGCAAGACGGCGGAAGCTCTCGAGGGAAATGTGCAGGATCTACAGACCGTGGAGGTGGCGGTCATGAAGTTCCTGCAGGCGCGGCTCGAGTTGGTGAAGAGGGCGGCTTAGCCGCCCGGGTAGAGCACTTCGCGCCGGTTGTTCCGCTTCGGCCGCGACTCTTGCTCAACTGGCTTTTGCCGGCGGGCGGATTGCCGGCCTGTATTGTTCTGGGCCGCGGCCGGCGGGCCGTTTTGCGGATACTCTTTTGTGCTCGGCCAGATGAGCCGCCACGGCTGGCGCTTTACCGTTTCGGTCAGGTCCTTCACGTTCTCGCCCGTCGCCTTCAGGTCGGGGGTGAGTTCGTTCATCGCGCCTTTCAATTTTTCGGACGACTGCCGGAAGTTCGCGAGGGTGACCGAGATGTTATCGTTGCCCGCGATATCGCCGCTAATCTTGTTCAGATTGCCGCTGATCGTCTCGACGTTCTTGATCGCGAGCTGCAGCGGACTGTCGACCGAGGTCATGGTGGTCAGGTTCTCGGCAAAGGTGCGCATCTGCGCGATGGTCATGTTGAGCTGCGAACTTTCGTCCGTGATCTTGCCCAGGTTCGCGGCGGTCGTCTGCAATTCCTTCAAGGTGGTCGTCGCTTCCTTGGCGACCGGCTGCAGGATGTCGATCACCTTCGCGATCGTCTCGCCAAACTCCGGCACGCGCTCGCCGGCAAAGATATTCCCGTTCGAGGCGAGGCCCGCTTCCTCGGTGCCCTGGGTGATGTCGATCGCCGTTTCGCCGAGCAGACCGAGCGTAATCAGGCGGGTGTGTGCGTTGGTGTAAACAGACGCTTTCTTGTCGACCAGCACATCGATGCGCGCTTCGAAGCGCGGCTTCGGCGCATTCGCGTCTGCGGTCGCATCGGGTGGGCGCTGTTCCTTGGCGAGCGCGACGACCTTGTCCTCCTCCGCCTTGGAGATTGGAGAGTAAAGTTGGCTGACTTGCCCGATCTTCCGTCCCGCGAGCAGGACAGGCGCGCCGAGTTTAATGCCGGCTGCGTTGTCGATGTAAATCCGGTAGGTGACGAGCGGCTTGAACAAGCCGGGTGCGCCCAGAAGAATGAGCACGCCGGTCAGGACCGCGACTGTGGCCACGACCAGGATGCCGGTGAGAATTTCGTTTCGCCGCAACTGCATAACTAGGTTCCTTCTAAAATCGGGCCTTCGGTACTACCGCTCAGGAATTGTTGGACCACCGGATTAGTCGATCGTTTGAACTCTTCGTTCGGCGCGGTCTCGATGATCCGCCCTTGGTAGAGCATCGCCATCTTCGTCCCAATGCGGAAGGCACTCTCCATCTCGTGCGTCACGATAATGGAGGTGACCTTCGAGCGTTCCGTCAGGCTGATGATCAACTCATCGATCACCGAGCTGATCACTGGGTCCAACCCGGCTGACGGTTCGTCGAAGAGGATCAGCTCCGGCTCCAGGACCAGTGCGCGAGCTAAACTAATCCGTTTTCGCATCCCACCGCTCAGCTCGCTCGGCATTTGGTTTTTGACGTCGATCATGCCGACGAGGTCGAGCTTTTCGTCAACGATTTGGTCGATCTCGGCGCGCGTTTTCCTGGTCAATTCCTCGAGCGGGAGCGCGATGTTATCGCGCACATTCCGCGAGCTGAGGAGGGCGCTGTATTGATAGACCATCCCCATCTGGGTGCGGATCTTTTGCAGCTTGCGCCGCGGGAGGCGCGAGACTTCGAATTGCTTAAAGAAAACAGAACCGCCGGTCGGGTGCAGAATCCCGAGGACGAGCCGCAGAATGGTGCTTTTGCCGCTGCCGCTCTGGCCCATGATGACGAGCCGATCCTGCGGCTCGACGCTGAGCGAGACGCCGTTCAGGACGGGCTTGGTGTCGAACTGAAGTGCGACATCGCGCAGCTCGACGACGGGCGGGCCGGAGGAATCGCTCACGGGAAGAAGACGACGTAGACGACGTTGAAGACGGTATCGAAGGCGATCACGGAGGTGATGGCCGAGACGACGCTCGATGTGGTGGAACTGCCGACGCCGGCCGCGCCACCCTTCACGTTCAAGCCGCGGAAGCAGGCGATCCCGCCGATGAGGAGACCGAACAAAAAGCTCTTGGCCAGCCCGGTCACAATGTCGCGGATGAGCAGGCTGCCGAGGACGAGATCGTTGAAGTAAACAAAGGCGATGTTGAAGTAAGCGCGCGAGATCAACGCCGTGGCCAGGATCGCGGCCGCGCTCGCGATGATCGCGAGACAGGGCATGAGCGAGAAGAGCGCGAGTAGGCGCGGCGCGACGAGGAACCGCAGTGGGCTGATGCCCATGGCTTCGATCGCGTCCACCTCCTCCGAGACCT
>JBKJKL010000335.1:0-5685 GCA_046597485.1 Chthoniobacterales bacterium | reverse complement strand
GTTCCGCGCTAAAGCTCTACCAGGGTTACCGGCCCGGCGTGCAGGCTTGGTATAACAACTTCATCGTGGTTGATCCGGCCGACTCGAAGCATGCAATCGTCGGTCTCGAAGAAGTTTACGAAACCAAAGACGCCGGCGTCAGCTGGAACACGATTGCGCCGTATTGGAACTTCGACTTCCCCTGCTGGAACATTTCCGACCCCCTTAACACCTGCGCGCTCGCGCCTCATTCCGATCAGCACTCTGTCGCCATCGCAGGCGGCAAGCTCTACATCGGCAACGATGGCGGCGTCTACGCGCGCAACCTCGACGGCAGCGGCGGCTGGCAGACGCTGAACGCGAACCTTCGCACGCTCCAATACTACTCCGTCGGAGTGGGTCGCGTGCCCGGTGGCGTCGCCGTCTCCGGTGGTCTGCAGGATAACGGGCAATCGCTCTTGTTGCCGGAAGACCTCACCGGGAGTGGCAAAATGGGTTCACCCTTCGGCGGCGATGGCGGCGACACGCTCGTCGATCCGGACAACGGGTGTAAAATCGTGGAGGAATACGTGTTCCTTGAACTCGCACTGACGGAAACCTGCGGCCGCTCCACCGGACAAGCTGGCGCCATCCGCTCCATCGCGCCGGCTGATCCTAACCCCCGCTTCATTGCCCCATTCCGCGCCGATACGGCGAACAAAGACCACTGGGTCGCCGGCGGGCAGTACGTCTGGACGAATACCCGCGGCTTCGCGATCCAGAACGGCAGCCAATGGACCAACGTTTTCGATCAGGGCGCTGGGCACTCCACCACCACGCTCGCCAGCCGCAACGACGTCGCCTGGACCGCGTGGTGCGGGCCGTGCAACAACAACGGCTTCACCCGCGGGATCTCGACCAACGCGGGCGGCGCTTGGCGACAACTCGCCCTGCCAGCGGAGCTGCCAAACCGCTATATTTCTGGCTTGGTCGTCGATCCGGCCGATGCGAGCGGGCGCACCGCCTATCTCGGGTTCAATGGTTTCTCGCGCTCGTGGACGGAGGGCCCGGGTGCTGGCGTCGGCCATCTGTGGAAGACGACAGATGCGGGCGCGAGTTGGAGCAATGTCAGCGGCAATCTCCCAGACATCCCGGTCGATGACATCGTCATCTCGGGCGGAAAACTGATCGTGGCGACCGACCTCGGGACACTGATTTCCACCGCCGGCGGGGCGCATTGGTCCCGGCTCGGGACCGGGCTGCCGTTGACCACGGTAATGGACGTGCACCTCGGCCCAGACGGTCGTCTTTATGCCGCCACCCACGGTCGCGGCATCTGGTCGATCCCAACGCCCTGAGCCTGTGCCTACGGGAGCGAGAAGTAATCGCTGCCCTGGTAGTTGCCGTCGACCGTCTTGGCGATCTGCATCAGGACATCGTTTACTAGCGTGCTGGCGCCGAAGCGGAAAAGATCGTTCGTTAGCCAATCGTCGCCCAGCGTTTCCTTCACCATCACGAGATAAGCGAGAGCCTGCTTCGCGGTGCGGATGCCGCCGGCCGGTTTCATTCCTATGCGGATGCCGGTCTCGTAGAAGTAATCGCGGATCGCCTCCAGCATCACAAGAGTGACTGGAATGGTGGCCGCGGGTGAGACTTTACCGGTCGAGGTCTTGATGAAATCAGCGCCGCTGCGCATCGCGATTTCGCTCGCGATCCGGACGTTGTCGTAAGTCTGGAGTTCGCCGGTTTCGAGGATGACTTTGAGGTGCGCCTCGCCGCAGGCTTCTTTCACGGCGGCGATTTCATCAGCGACCCGCGCGTAATTACCCGTGAGGAAAACGCCGCGGTCGATCACCATGTCGATCTCGTCCGCGCCGTCACCCGCCGCGCTGCGCACTTCCTGTAGCTTCAATTTCAGCGGCATGAGCCCGGTCGGGAAAGCAGTCGCGACGGAAGCAACTTTGACTCCGGAATCGCCAAGGAACTTCTTCGCGGCACGGACCAAGTTTGGATAGACGCAGACGGCAGCGCAGGGCGGGACGTCGTAGCGCGGGTCGGCCGGCTGCATCGCCTTGCGGCAGAGGAACGCGACTTTGCCGGGGGTGTCTTTTCCCTCCAGCGTGGTCAGGTCCATCATCGAGATGGCGAGTTTCAGGCCCGCGAGCTTGGCCGAGGTTTTGATGCTGCGCTTGGTGAAGGCGGCGGCGCGCTCTTCCACCATGACCTGGTCGATGGTCGGAAATTCAAAAGCGCGCCAGGCAGCGGCGCTTGATTCGTTCGTCGGCGCGAGCGTTCTCATGGCGGACGGTCTTGTAACACGCCTGTGAGAGAGCAGCGAGCGCCAATCCATCGCGTCGCGGAGTGGCTCACCGCAGTCGAGAAATTCGTTAAACAATTTTCGAGAGGTGGCGCGCAAGCTGCATCTCTCCCTCGGCAAATAAGCCAATCATGAACGCTCCCAAACTATTCCGCTCCGCGCTTTTCACCGCCGCGACCATCCTCGTTTTCACGGCGGTTCCGACGCAAGCGCAACGGACGCCCGATGAGCGAGAGACCGCTCCCGCAGTTCCGCTGCAGGCTTTCTCCAATGGCGGCTTCGAGAGCGGCGCCTTCGACGTCTGGACCGTAAATGATCCTACGGGCTTCTACGGCATCGGGACGAACCCTGCCTTCGGCCATAGCGGGGTGCGTTACGCCTATCTCGGGGCCGATACCGTCGTCGGCACGTTGAGCCAGACCTTTAGCACCTCCGCGACCGAGATGTATCAACTCTCCTTTTGGCTCGCTACCGACACCGTGGCGGCCGTGAACACCTTTGAGATTTTTTGGAACGGCGTTTCTGTCCTGACTTTGACCAACCTGCCGACTCAGAACTACATCAACTACACGATCTCGAATCTCCCATCAGGAGGCTCGACCAGTTCGCTCTCGTTTCATTATAAACACAGCGACGATTACTTCCGGCTCGATGATGTGAGCGTCTCGGTCGTCCCGGAACCGTCGACGGTCGCCCTCGCGCTCTTCGGTCTCGGCCTGGTCGCCGTCGTCGGTTATCGCCGGCGCGTCCGCGTCTAGCCGCCTCTCGCCGGACCCGTCGATTCACTTTCTTCCTCGGAACGCTCAGGTCCGTCTTCGGATGGCCTGAGCGTTTTTGCGTATTGGCGTCTCGCCGCATCCGCTTGCGCGATGCGATGTCCGTTCCTTGCCGTGTTTCTCGCTTTAAGGGGCAAGGGTCAGAACTCGACTTGTTCTGGGAACTTTGTCATAACGCCACTCCCGGAAAATCTCTACAAATGGCCACCATCATCGGAGCGCAGAAGCAGGACTGGGTCGTTTTCTCCTGCCAGGGGGCCGAATACACGGTGCGCGAGGTGGTCGATGCGGCTCATTTTCGTGGCGAAGTTGAATCGCTTTGGCGGAGGCATTTGCAGCAAGCCGCTGCCCAGACCCTGGCTGCCGATACGGGGGCGGAGGTGGAAGGTTCGGCGATTGATGAAGCGGCCATCGCCTTCCGCTACGAATACGATCTCATCACGGCCGAGGAGACGGAGGCGTGGCTCGAGTTGCGCGGCCTGACCCTGGCCGACTTCGGCGATTACTTTGCGCGCCAGTATTGGGGGAAGACCCTCGGCGCTCGGGCGAAACCGGCTGAGGATTCTTTCAGCGCGGCCTCGCCCGAGCAGCGCGACCCGTTTGTGGCGACGCTGATCTTCGCGGGCGAAATCGATCGCGCGGCCACGCGGCTGGCTTGGCGGGTAGCCGCGAAAGCAGCGGCCCAGGAACGTCCGGACGCGGCGGCGATCGAAGCCGAACGCGCCCGTTTTGCGGTGCCGTTCAACCCGGCGGCGCTCGGACGCGACCCCGCGTGGCTGGAGGAAATGTTCGAGCTGGAGGCGATCTTCCGCGCCGTGGCTGCGAAGTACCTCACCCCGGAGACGAGGCAGCGCGAAATCACTGCGCTGCGGCTGCCGCTGACGCGGCTCGAGATCGAGACGATCGAGTTCGATACGCGCGACGCCGCGCGGGAAGCGCTCTTCTGCGTGCGCGACGATGGGATGGCAATGGAAGAGGTGGCGCGGGAAGGGCGGTATCCCTTTCGTCGGCGCGAGATGGTGCTGGAGGAAATCCCGGAGGACCAGCAGCAGAAATTTCTCAGTGTCACCGCCGGCACGCTCCTCGAGCCGGTGCCGCGGGACGATGGTTTTATCCTTTCGCGGCTGATCGCGAAACATGAGCCGAACCCGGCCGATCCACCGGTGCGCGCGCGTCTCGAGCAACGGATTATGCAGCGGCACTTCGGCGATCTCATGTCGGGCCGCGTGCATTGGCGCGTGTTGTCGAACGTTTCCGCATGAGGGCGCAAGACGAAGATGTGCTCCAGCGGACCTCGCTCTTCCGCTTTCTCCCGCAGCAGCATTTCGATTTTCTGCGGCCGCTCCTGAAGGAGGAGAACTATGAGTTTGGCGACGTCATCGTGCACCAGGGCGATCCAGCGGACGCCTTCTACGTGCTCCTCTCCGGCCGCGCCCGCGCGATCAAGACCGATCAAAACGGACACGAGATCGCGCTCGCAACCCTGCGCCCGGGCGATGTCTTTGGCGAAGCTTCCCTCGGCGAAGGCGGCACGCGCAACGCTTCGATCCGCTGCAGCACCGCGGTCGATGTCCTGCGTCTCGCGCGCACGGAATTTCTCGCGCTTTGCAACCAGGTGCCGGAGCTGCGTGAGCAGATTGAGATTACGAAACGCCATCGCGCGCTCCAGGGATTCCTTTACGAATTTAGCAACTTCGGGCGTTTGCCGACGCCGGCCTTGCGGCGGGTGATCGAGAAGCTCTCGCCGGTCGAGGTGCCGAAGGGCGGTCTGATCATTCGCCAGGGCGAACCCGCCGGTCCGATGTACATCCTGGAGAAAGGCCGCGCGCGCGCCTTCGCGGGCCTGAACGGCCGGCAACAGAACCTCGCCTTTTATCGCGACGGCGATTTCTTCGGCGAGCTCTCGATTTTGAACGGCTCGCCGCGCGCGGCTTCGGTCGAGGCGTATTCGGATTGCCGGCTACTCACGCTCGATCCGGCTGCGGTCCAGGAACTGAAGCGCGACTACCCGGATTTTGGAAAGCTGCTCGAGGAGCGGCTCGCGCAGTATCAGCTCAAGACGGAAGCGCGCGTCCCGCTCGATTTCACGATCGAGGAACTGCCGGCGGAGGCGAAGGCCCACGACAAGCTCGCCCTCGACGAGTCCGCGAAAAAGCCGGTCGACGGCGCGAATGGCGCGGACCCGTTCGCCGACGACGAGGGACATTTCCGGAAGAAAGCCCGCCGCATCCGCAAGCTGGAGCATGTCCGGCAAATCGACGCGATGGATTGCGGCGCGGCCAGCCTCGGCATGGTTTGCCGCCACTTCGGCCGGAAGGTGAGCCTGACCCGGATCCGCCAGCTTTGTCACACCTCGACTGACGGCACGAGCTTGAAGGCGATCTGTCGCGCCGCGACCGAGCTGGGCCTGGCCGCGCGCGCACTCAAGGTCTCGGTGCGCAACCTACCGAACATGCCGCTGCCAGCGGTTGTGCACTGGGAGGGGAACCACTGGATGGTCCTCTTCGACGTGAACGAGAAATACGTTCGCGTCGGCGATCCCGCGGTCGGGCTCCGCCGCATCCCGCGGAAAGAATTTGAGCAGAACTGGTCCGGCTACGCAGCGCTCTTTGATTACACGACCGCCTTCCAGCA
>JBKJKL010000146.1:0-6101 GCA_046597485.1 Chthoniobacterales bacterium | reverse complement strand
CCGCTGGCGGTGCTTTCATCCTCCACCAGCGCGCCGGCTTTACGCTGGGCCGGTGTCGCATCCGGATCCTTGGCTGCGGCCGCCTTCAAGACCTCGGCGCAGGCGGTGCCTTCTGGATATTTCAAGATCCCGTGTTGCTCCACGATGAGCGCGCGGCGGAGCGGGATCATCATCAGGATGCCAAGCAACCCGCCGAGGACCGCCACGAGCATGACGCGGGTGATCTCGAGATCGAAGCCGAGGATCATGATCGCCGGCATGGTTACGCCGAGGCCGAAGGCGATCGATTCACCGGCGGAGCCGGCGGTCTGCACGATGTTGTTTTGCAGGATGGTCGCGTCGCGGAAGCCGAGCTTCGCGAACATGCGGAAGATGGTGATGGAAAGGACCGCGACCGGGATCGAGGCGCTCACCGTTAGGCCGGTTTTTAAGACGAGATAGAGCGACGACGCGCCAAAGACCATCCCAAGCAAAGTGCCGACGATGAGCGGCACGATGGTCAGCTCGCGCATCTGTGTGGAGGCCGCGACGAAAGGGCGGAAAGAGGCGGCGAGCGGATTGGTTGGTTTTGCGCCGACGATGTCGGGCATTTCGTTTGGCGGGTTGACGGGCTTGGACATGCGCGGTGTTTTCGGTTGGGAATCGGAACCGTGCGACTCTCTGCCCTTTCGCCTTCGCCCGACAACCAAAATCCCTGCTCGATTCAACAATTGACGGGGCGACGGATGACTCGCTACCCTGCGGCTGATTCGCAACCGAAGGAGGTCCCTCAATGAAGGCTATCAATCGTCGGGCCAGCGTCGTGCTGGCATTCTTACTCGCGGCAAACTTTGCTCACGGGCAACTTGTCCGGATGGCATCTGGAATGGATGCCGCCTCCATCACGCCGACCCGCGATCAGTTTCGAACTGACCTTGGTGGCGGAACGGTCGCGGGCGCCAACGGCTCGTTCGGCGGCGTGCGACGCGAGATCAACTGGGACGGCGTGCCGGACGCTTCCTCCGCGCCGAACAATCTGTCGGCTAACTTCTTCAACTCAAACTCCCCGCGCGGGGCCGTCTTCTCCACGCCCGGCTCGGGCTTTCAAGTCAGCTCGACTGTGGCCAGCGGGACACCGGTGAATTTCGGCAACATCGACCCGAGCTACACGGCCACTTTTGCGGCCTTCTCTGCGCAACGTCTCTTTACCCCGATCGGGAGCAACGTGATCGATGTCACCTTTTTCGTCGCCGGCACGGCGACCGCAGCGCTGACGACCGGCTTTGGCGCCGTCTTCTCCGACGTCGACCTGGCCAACACAACCTCGATCCAGTTGTTTGGCGCGCTCGGACAATCGCTCGGGACGTTCTTTGTCCCGGCGGCTGGTGCGGGCTCGGCGACCTTTTCGTTCCTCGGCATCTCCTTTAACACGCCGACGATCTCAAAGGTGCGGATCACGCTCGGGAACACCGCGCTTGCGGCAGGTGTGACGGACCAAAATGGCGTAACGCGCGATCTCGTAGTGCTGGATGACTTCCTCTACGGCGAGCCAATCCCGGAGCCGTCGACCGTGGCTCTGCTCGCCGCGGGCGGCATCGGTCTGCTCGTCGCCGCGCGGCGGCGGAGACTATCTCGCGCCTAAGAATTCCGCGCGCTTAGGGTTTCGCGTCTTTGCCCCAGATCTTCTCCAAGTAACTCACGCGCCCGGAGCCGACGTGGTAGGCCTCGTACTCACGCGGACTCTTCTCGTAGTATTTTTGATGATATTCCTCGGCCGGATAAAACGCACCGGCTGGGAGGATCTCGACCGCGATCGGTTTGCTGAATTTGCCGGATTTCCCGAGCCGCTCCTTTGACGCTTCCGCGGCGCGCTTCTCCTCGTCGTTCGCGTAATAGATCGCGGTCTGGTAGCTCAGGCCGATGTCGTGGAATTGACCATCCGGCTGCGTTGGGTTGATGTTCCGCCAGTAGACGTCGAGCAGCGCATCGAAGGAAATTTGCGCTGGGTCGTAGATGACCTGGATGGATTCGCGATGCTGGGTGCGATGTGCCGAGACGTCGCTGTAGTTCGCGTCGGCCTGCTTTCCGCCGGTGTAGCCGACGACAGTTTTCGTCACGCCCTTGACGTGATCGAAGGGCTCCTGCATGCACCAAAAGCAGCCGCCGGCGAAGATCACGGTCTTGGTCGCAGCGGGTGCAGATTCCTCAGCGCGGGACGAGACAAGCGGCGAAACGAGGAGCGCAGCCGCAATCAGGAGATGTTTGATCATAGGGTGTCTAACTAGTTCGTCGAAACTTCGGTCGCGGTTGCTCTTGCCGTGCGAATTGCAAACTTCCTCCCGTGCGCCGTAACCAGCGAACATTTCCTGAGGCCGAGATTGTGCCTGCCAGCATCCTCGCGCCGCTCGATTGCGAGCAGATCTTCGGACGGCGTGCCCCGCTCACGGTTGATCTCGGCTGCGGCGACGGCGCATTTTTCGTTGCGCTCGCGGAAGAGCAACGCGCGCGCGATTTCATCGGCGTGGAGCGGCTCGCCGGTCGGGTCCGCGGCGCGGGCCGCAGGATCGGCGGGCGCGGCCTGACGAACGCGCGCATCCTCCGGGCGGATATCCTTCATGCGGTGCAGCACTTCTTCCCGCCCGGGTCGGTCGATCTTTTCCATCTCAATTTTCCCGATCCATGGCCGAAACGCCGCCATCACATCCGGCGCACTTTCGACGCCAGTTTCCTTCGCGCGGTGCGTCGCGCACTCGTCCCCGGGGGCGCGCTCCGCGTCGCAACCGATGAGCCCGATTACTTCGCTGCGATGCAGGAAGTTCTCGCGCAGACTCCGCTCCTCCGGGCAGACGATGAAGACGCGCAGCTGCCGCTCACCACTTTCGAGGCGCGCTTCCGCGAGCGCGGTCTGCCGATTCATCGGCTGTTGCTACGGAAAGTCTGAGCGGGATCGAGGAATGGGACTGCCTCGTAGCTCTGCCGGAAAAAGCGGAGCGTGACCGCGCCCGTCTGATCCTGTCGAAAGAGTCTGATGCCGCGAGCCGCGACTATCGCCGCCCAGTCGTCGCGCACGCACTGCGCTTGGGGGAAATCAGTCGAGCTCGTCATGATGAACTCTGGTTTCACCGCATCGAGGAACGCCGGCGAGCCTGAGCTCTGCGAAACGTGCTGGCCCTTGATCAAGACATCGCTCTGCAAGTCGGCATGGTTTTGCAGCAGGAAGCGCTCGGTCGTTTCCCCGCTGTCTGACATGAGGAGCACGCGCCACTTCTTCGAGATCACGAGTTGGATGACGAAGGCTTGATCGTCGGCCGTTCGCCCCTTAAACGACGGCGGTGGGAAGAGCAGGCGCGCTTCGACATGCGGACCAAGCGCGAAAGTCTCGGGCGCAACCGGAGTGCGCCGTGGCAATTCTGTCTGCGACAACGCCGCAATAATTTCTTGGTGCGTAGGCGATCGGTCGGGCGCGCCGTTGTCCATCACCACCCGCGGTGCGAAAACCCGCAGCAGCGCAGGCCCGGCGCCGATATGCGCGCTGTCTCCGTGCGTCAGCACCAGACCATCGAGCCGGTTCACGCCCTGCGAACGTAGGTAGGAGCGAATCGTGCGCGGGAACGCCACGCGCGACCCGCAATCGATCATCCAATCGCGCCGCCCGTCCCGCAGATGAAGCGCCGCGCCGGCGCGCAAATCGAGCGCCGTGATCTCGACCTGCGCCCGCGCCGGAAGCCGCGGCTGCCCGAGATAAAAGTGACCGGCCGGCAGTCGCGCGAAGGCCGCGACCGCCGCGAGGATCGCGCTCGCCAGCGTCCAGTTTGCATTATTAAAGAGCAGCGAGAGCCATGGCGAAACCGCCGCGCTGACGAGCGAAAGCAGACCGACCGCCATGACGAAGAAGGCGATCGGCACGACGACCACGTTTGCGAGGAGCGAGACCGGCGTGATGAGATAGAAGTAGGGCAGGATGAGCGGGACGGACCCGAGCCAGGCTGCGAAGGAAACGGATGCTCCGCGGGCAACATTGCGCCACGTCGTAGTGCGCGCACGCTGCGCCAAACTCCAGAGGCTGCGCGGGAGAAACGGATCAGGCTGGAAGAATTTGTTGAGCCAGGTGAAGACGCGATCGGCGAGTAGGATGATCGCGGCGACGACGGCGAAGGAGAGCTGGAAACCCATCGAGAACAGCTGCTGGGTGTCGTAAAGCAGAATGAAAACCGCGGCCGCCGCCAGGCTGTTTAACGGAAAGACGCGGCGCTCGAGAAAGGCGCCGCCGAGCACGATCGCCGCCATCAGCGCAGCGCGCACGCTCGCCGTATTCAAGCCGGTAATCGCAGCGTAGAAAAAGAGGCTGGGGACGATGAGGAGGATCGCGGCCTTGCGCGGAACGCGCAGCATCGAGGCGACCGTCCAGAGGAGGTAAGCCACCATCCCGACATGGAGTCCCGCGACCGCGAAGAGATGGATCGTTCCAGTCTGTTGGAACTGTTCCTCGACCTCGTCCGGCGTCTCGTCGCGTTCGCCGAGCACGATGCCGCAGAGGAGGGCGCGTTGCTCGACGGACTGCTCGAGGCCGCGTGAAAGGACGGCTTCCAGATAGCTTCGCGAGAAGTGCGCCGCCTGTAGGATGAGATTAACGCCGGGATGGCCGAGGACGTGGCCGTTCTCGCGGTAGCGACTGACCAGCGCTGTCTGCACGCCGCGGCGCGCGAGGTAGCGGCGAAAGTCGAACTCGCCCGGATTGCGTGGTCCCTCTACCGGCTCGGCGACGCCGAAAAGCTGGACTTCATCGCCGTAGCGCAGGCTGCCGGCCCAGCGGGTGAAGAAGGTCACATCCGCCGGCGTGCGCAGACCGTCACGCTCAATCGACGAGGCGCGCAAGAGGAAGGAAGTGGTACCACGGAGCGAGACTTTTGGGTCGCTCACGACCACGCCTCGCACCACGAGAGCGTGTTTCCCATCGCCCAGCTCGCGGGCTAACTGCTGCGCTGGTGAGGTGGTAATGCGCAAGGCATGCGCGCTGAAGAAACAAGCCGCTGTCGCCGCGTAGACGAGGAGCGATCTGCGGCTGACGAGCGCGGCCAGCGCAGCCGCGCCGAAGAGCGCGAGCCCGAGTTCCCAATGCGGAAAGCAGTCGCCCAGCGCGATGCCGATCATGGCAGCGAGAGCGACTCCGAGAAGCGGCTGTCGCGGCCAAGCCTGCCCGGTCATCATTTGGCGGCGGATCATAGGAGCCGGCGCGCCCGATGGAAAGTCCGCGCGTGTCCGAGCGCGAAAGCTTTTGCGTCGTGGGTGGCTGCTTATATCGTGCGCCGCAGTGCCGGTTCCGTTTTCGAGAAAGAGTCCGCGCAACGTCGTGCAAGCGGCGGAAATCGGGGTAGCGCGTCCGAGCGCGAAGAAGGTCGGCCTTAAACCCGCGACCGACTGGCATAAGCGGAATTTCCTGACCAGCGTCCTGATTCCGTCGCTCTTCACTGGCCGACTGGGGAAGAAGGGAATGCCGCTCTTTCCGAAGATCGAGGGCAACCAGATCTGCATCACCTGGATCGGGCACGCCTCCTTTCTCATCCAGACCTGCGAAGTAAATATCCTGATCGATCCGAACTGGTCGAGCTGGCTAAAAGTGATTAAGCGCCTGAAGCGCCCCGGCGTTGATCTGCACCATTTGCCCGAGATCGATTTCGTCCTCGTGACGCATGCCCATTTCGATCACCTCGATCGCCGGACGCTGCGCAAAGTGGCGGCCGATCAGCCGATCGTCGTCCCGCTGAAAGTCGGCAACTTGGTCCACGATCTCGGATTCAAAATCGTGCATGAGCTGGACGAGTGGCAGCGCATCGAGCTTGGGCCGCTCTCGATCACGCTCACGCCCTGCCATCACTGGGGTGCGCGGCTCTTGCACGACTCGCATCGCGGCTTTGGCGGCTTCGTGATCGAGACGGCGGAGCGTTCCATTTATCACTGTGGCGACACAGCATACTTCGACGGCTTCGCCGAAATCGGAAAACGTTTCCCGATCGAGATCGCGCTCCTGCCGATCGGCGCCTACGACCCGCCGAGCGGCCGCGAGGTGCATATGAACCCGGAGGAAGCGGTTCGCGCCTACAAGGAACTGGGCGCGAAGCGAC
>JBKJKL010000136.1:0-6008 GCA_046597485.1 Chthoniobacterales bacterium | reverse complement strand
CGCTCCGGAGTCCGCACGATGTGGCAGCGCTGCTGGAGGGCGTGGCCGACGGCACGCTCAGCATCCTGGCGAGCGATCACGCGCCGCACGCGCTCTTCGAGAAGGAAGTGGAGTTCGACCAGGCGCCGTTCGGCATCGTCGGACTTGAGACGGAAGTGGGGCTTTTCATCGACTTGTTAGTCCACAAGACGAAGGCAATCGGGCTGCCGCGCTTGATCGAGATGTTCACGGTCCATCCCGCGAAGCTGCTGCAGATCGAGGCCGGCACACTCGCGACCGGTGCGCTCGCGGATGTAACCCTGCTCGACCCGGAGCTGGAGTGGACGGTTGATGCGAGCACCTTCGAAACGATGTCGCGCAACACGCCCTTCAACGGCTGGAAGCTAAAGGGCCGCGCCGTTCGGACGATCGTCGGCGGCGAGACAGTCTGGCGGTTGTAATGGCGCGCGTCCTGGTCGTCGGCGCGGGTGCGGTCGGTTGCTACTTCGGCGTGCAACTGCAACGCGCTGGTCATGCCGTGACCTTCCTGGCGCGCGCCGCGCAGGCGGCGGCGCTGCAAGCGAACGGCCTACGATTTGAGTCGCGAGGAAAATCCGAAACGGTCGCGGTTCAGGTCGCGACGGGGGCGGACGTGGCCGCGCCGGCTGACTTCGTCTTGCTCTGCGTGAAGTCGCACGACACCGCAGCAGCGGCGCGTGAAGTTGCTCCGCATCTCCGCGCCGAGACACGCGTGCTTTGCCTGCAAAACGGCGTCACGAATCACGCGATCTTCGCCGCCGAGGCGCACCGCGCGGCCACGCCCGCGGTCGTTTTCGTGGCGGCGCAGATGGAGTCGCCAACGCATTTCTTGCACAACGCGGCCGGTCATCTTGTAATCGGCAATCCGCGCGGCCAGCACGAGCCGCTCGAAGAAATCAGCGCGCTCTTCGCTTCGGCTCACGTGCCCTGCCGGGTGAGCGACGCGATCGAGCGCGAGCTCTGGGAGAAGCTAATTATCAACTGCGCCTTTAACGGCATCTCCGCGCTGACGCGCTCGAACTACGGCGCGCTGATGGCCGCGCCGCGGATCCGCGACTTAATGGAGCAGATCATCCGCGAAGCGGTCGCGGTCACCGGCGCGCTCGGGATCCCGCTCGAGTTCGAGGCAGTGCGAGCGGCGAGCTGGCAGGTGGGCGAGACGATGCACGCCGCCATCTCCTCCACCGCGCAGGACCTGCAGCGCGGGAAGCCGACAGAGATCGACTTCCTCAACGGACACGTCGTGGCGATGGCGCAGCGCGCGCAATTGGCGACCCCGGCCAACCAGGCGATCCACGCGCTGGTCAAGCTGCTCGAGACGACTCGTTAGGCGGCGCTGCTCGCCGCGGGGCGATTCAGCACATCTTCGATGCTCTCGAGATAATCCTTCGGGCCGAGTGGCTTTTGCACGATGCCGCAGAGGCCGCCGCTGAGCATGCGGTCGAGCCGGGCCTGCTCGATGTAACCGGTGCAAAGCATGACCCGCAGGTCGGGCTGCATGGCGCGGAGGCGCTGGAAAGTTTCTTCGCCGTCCATCAGCGGCATGTGGAGGTCGAGCAGGACGAGATCGAAGGGCCGGCCGCTGATCCGAAACTGGTCAAGGCATTCGAAGCCGGACTGGGTCGTGACCACCTCGTAGCCGGCGGCGCGGAGCATCTCGCTGCTGAGGATGAGAAGCATCTTCTCATCGTCCACCAGCATGATGCGCCGTTTCGGCGGATCCATTTTTGCCTCTTCGGTTTTGCGCCGGGCGAAGTCGGGGTGGAGGACGATCTTGTTACCGAGTTTGGCGGAACGTTCCACGAGGTCCGTGGTCACTTCCGCAGCGCGGCTGACGCTCTCGCGCAGCATTTCGAAATAACGCGCCGCGCCGGGACGCCCTTCCCAAATGTTTTCGATCATCTCGGTCGTGCCGGAGATGATCTGGAGAAGGTTATTCAATTCACTCGCGATTTCTTGCGAGCTGAGGCCTTCGCCGACTTTGTGGTGCTCGCTCATTCGGTTGGCTGGGCCGCGATACTGGGCAGGCGGATCTCCACCGTGGTGCCGTTCCCGGCCACGCTCGAGACGGTGATCCGGCCGCCGTGGGCCTCGACGATCGACTTGGCGATTGCCATCCCGAGGCCGGTGCCATGCGACTTCCCGTGGGTGACGAACGGTTCGAAAAGTTTCGGCAAAATGTCCGCCGGAACGCCGCAGCCGGTATCGGAAAGCTTGAGCGTGATCTCGCCCTCGAGCAGGTCGGTATCGAGGGTGAGGATGCCGCCTTCGGGCATGGCTTCGCTCGCGTTCTTGATCAGGTTCGCCATCAAGCGGGTGAAGCGCGCGAGGTCGATCTCGAGATCGCCCGCGTAGCGGATGTGCTTCACGAAATGAATGTTCTGCCCGGGAAGGAGACGGAGCGATTGCTTGCTCAGCTCATCGAGCAGGCGCCAGATCGAGACGCTCTCTTTCTTCAAGGCCGACGAGCCGCGCGCGTAGTCGAGCAACTCCTGGGTCATCGACATCATGCCGTTGACCGCGCCGTCGATCATGTCCGTGAGTTGCTGGGTGCGCGGGTCCTTCGTCTCTTCTTTGATCAGGTCGGTGCAGCAGCGCACGATGCAGATCGGATTCTTCAGGTCGTGCAGGATGGAATTGGCCATCGAGCCGACGAGGCTGAGCCGCTCGGTCCGCATCACCTCGGAGATGAAGTGTTGATTGACGTGGCGGAGCCGCTGCGAGACGCCGCGGAGGAAGTTCATGTGCAGGCGGCTGGGCGCGAGCTCGAGGATTTGTTGAAAGGTGCGCTCATCGACACTGGCGAGCAGGGCGGGCGAGGCGGCCGTCGCTTTCGCGGAGCGCGGCTGCCCGTCGAAAAGCGCCATCTCGCCGAAGAAGTTGCCGGATTGAATGTAGCCGAGCGTCTCCTGCTCGCCGCCCCGGCCGGTCTTGGAAATTTTGATCGAGCCTTCGCCCACGAGATAGAGCGAGTCGCCTAATTCGCCTTCCTCGAAAATGACGTCGCCTTCTTCGAGGCGGATCGTCTTCATTTCGTAGCGAATGCCCTCCAGGACATCGGGCTCGATGCCTTCGAAGAGTTGATTCGAGGCGAAACAGCGGAAGGTGTCGTAGCTTTCGGCAGCAACCATACGCTGTTCTAAGCAGTCGCAGTGCCTGCGAGGCTCTCGCTCAGGCCGAGGGCGGATTCGATTTGCGTGAGGACCTCGTCTGGCGGCAGCGGCTTCCGCATGTAACCGCAGAGTCCATCGGCAAACATCCCTGCGAGCCGGCTCTCATGGATGAAGCCGGTGGTGAGAATGACACGCACCTGCGGATCGATCGTGCGCATCCGCCGGAAAGTCTCCTCGCCATCCATGAACGGCATGGTCAGATCGAGCACGACGACGTCGAAGCGCTCCTCGCTCCGCACCATCAGGTCGAGCGCATCAAAGCCGGAGCCGGCCGTGACCACGTCGTAGCCGGCGAGGCTGAGGAATTCATCGAAAAGGGTCAGCCCCATCGGCTCGTCATCCACCACCATGATGCGGGCCTTCTTCACGCGGACTGTGTTCTGATGCTCCGCCGGCGCCGGCGCGGCGGCGGGGAGGACGACGCGGCCGCTGACGCCGCCCGCGTTCTCCACGATCTGCGCCGTGATATTGGAGGCGCGCTCCACGCTCGTCCGCAGCATGTGCAGATATTTTTCTGAGCCCTCGCGGCCCGCCCAGATGTTCTCGAGCAGCTCGGTCGTGCCGCCGATGATCTGGAGGAGGTTGTTTAGTTCGCTCGTCGCTTTGATCGGCGTCGAGACGTTGGTTTCTTCGGTCGGGTTGTTCATGGGTAAGAAAAAAATTAGCCGCCTGGTCCAGGTCCGGCGCTGAGCGGCGCGGTCGTCGCGCCGTTGCCGCCAAAGGTGCCGGAGGTCGTGCCATTGCCACCGGAGCCGCTGTAGTTTGGATTGTTCGTGAAGACGCTCGCCGCGGCCGGGCCCTGCACGTTCACCACCTTGCCGTCCCAGACCGTGACGGTGTTACCCTGGATGTTCTTCACGCTGTTGCCGCTCAGGGTCACGTTATCGGTGAAGTTGACCGAGCCGTTGCTCGCGCCGGCGTAAAGACTGATCAAGGTGTCGGCGTTGATCGTGCCGCCGCCGATGTTCAGGCTGCCGTTGGTGCCCATGGCCATGGCCTTCACCGTGCCGGCGCTCAGGGTCGCGTTCGCAAGATTGACTGCGCCGGCGGTGCCGTTGTTGACCACTTCCACGCGGCCCTTATCGGCCTGCAGTTTGCCGTTCACGTTGATCGCGCCGCCGGCGGAGGTCAGCTTGATCGTGCCGCCTGCGCCGGGTGCGATGTTGTTCAAAAGGGAAAGGAGCTGGGCGCTGCTGGAGACGCTGATCGCGGTCCCGGTCGTCTTCCGACTGTTGATCGTGATGTTACCGCCGGCCTGGCTGGCGCGGGGCGCGACGCTCTCGGAGACCTTCATGGTCGAGGTGACGGCCACGGTGCCGCTGCTTTCCACGTTGATCGCGCCGCCGTTGCCGCCGGTCGTGGCGCCGTTGTTCGCGCCGGTGGTGGCCGTGATCGGCAGGTTGAAGGTTGCATCGTAGGTGATGGGCGCCGCAACGGTGCCGACGTTGAGCGTGCCACCGTTGCCCCCGGTGGTGAGGGCAAGCGTGACACCGTCCGCGCCGTCCAGGTTCACCGCGCCGATGCCGTTGCTCACCGTGTCGAAGAGGAGGTAACTGGCCAGGAGCGTGATGCTCGCGCCTGCCCCGCCGGGACCGGCGCCCACGAAGTTGATCCCGCCCGCAATGTCGATCAGCGGCGCGCTCAGGGTCAGCGGCGCAGTGTTTCCCGGCAACGCGTTATAGCCGCTCCCGAGTGAGATGCGCTGGTTGGCCGTGATATTGACCGCGCTGATCGAGCCCGCGACCAGCACCTGGTCGATCCCCATGATGTCCGAGGCAGTGGAGAGGCCACCCGATCCGATATCGAGAATGCCACCGCGGGTGTTCAAGGGCTGGGTGGTGGTGAGCGAAGGCGCGAAGATATTCAGGGCGGTCGGCAGCACGAGCTTGCTCTTCAGCTGCACCTGTCCGCCGGCGAAGATCTGGAGCGAATTGGTCGTGACGGCACCGTTAAAGTTCACGATGCCACCGGCGTTGATCACCATGTGGTCGACGTTGACCGCGAGCCCGCCGGAGAGATTCAGGTTGCCAGCGGCGTCGAGGAAAAGGCCGGCCGTCGGCGCGCTTACGTTCGAGCCGAACGAGTTGTTTCCCGCCCGTTCGTAAATATGGAGGAACTTAAACGGCGAGCCCGCGGCCGCAGTGAAGCTGGTAAAGCCGAGGTTGATGCCGGCGTTGCCGACCAACGTGAGTGAGGTCAGCGCGGCCTGTGTGGTCAAGTCCCAGATGGTCCCCGGAGGCGAGAGATCGGTGATCGCGCCATCGCTGATCAGGGCAACGTCGGTGGGGCCACCAAGGGTGCTGATTTTGGGGGCACCGACCACGTTGATACTGCTGAATCGATAAGTGGCCACGCCCAAGGTGGGGAAGAGCTGGTTCTCATTCATGCCGAAGCGGGCATCGAAGCGCCGTTGCGCGTCGTAGGCGGAGCTGGTGCCGAAGGCCCACCAGGAAGCGGGTCCATCGACGGCTGCTCCGTGATAAACCGAACCGTTGTATTGGATGAGGCCCGTATTGATGCGCGGCGGCACCGTCTTGGTAGTGATGTTAGTCAGAGCATCAATGGTGATCACGCCGTTCGCCGGCGGTCGGCTATTGACAGGGGCGGTGGTCGGCGAAGGCACGGCCGTCGCTGTTACAATCGGAGTTGGATAAGGCGTCGCGGAGGCAATAGGCGTCGGCGTCGGTGGTGGTGTCGGAATCGGTGTCGCCGTCGGAGCTGGGGTCGGTGTCGGTGTCGGTGTTGGCGTTGGGGTTGGGGTTGGCGTTGGCGTTGGCGTTGGCGTTGGCGTTGGCGTTGGCGTTGGCGTTGGCGTTG
>JBKJKL010000444.1:0-3966 GCA_046597485.1 Chthoniobacterales bacterium | reverse complement strand
GACGCGGGGGCGAACTATTCGCTCGCGGGCGTCTTGAGCGGCAGTGGAACATTGAACAAAACGAACGACGGCGTTCTGACGCTTTCGGGCACGAACACTTATACCGGCGGGACATCGATCAACGGCGGGACGGTGGTGGTGAATAGTGCGGCGAGTCTTGGCAATGGCGGCCCGCTCACCATCAATGCTGGCACTCTGCAAGTGGCGACTGGCTACAGCACAACCCGCAACATCACCGTTGGCTCGGTTAGTAGCGCGATTCAAGTCGACCCCTCCCAGGCCTATACGATTAGCGGAGTCGTCAGCGGCGCTGGGAGCTTCACGAAGAACGGCACGGGCAACTTAGCTCTGACCGGGGCGAATACTTTCACGGGAGATACGACCGTGAACTATGGCATTCTGACGGCAGGAGCGACAAGCGGCAGCGCCCTCGCGTCGACCAGCTCGATCACCGTAAATGGCGCCGGAACCCTCATGCTCGGCGCGAGTAATCAGATCAACGATGCAGCGGCGATCACCTTAAACGGCGGGACGATCGCCAAGGGAAACTTCAGCGAAGGCAGCGCCTCCAGTGCCGGATTGGGCGCTCTCACGCTTGCGGGCCCTGCTTCCAATCTCGACTTCGGCACTGGGACTGTCGGCGTGCTTAGCTTTGCGAGCTTCACACCGGGCGTTGATATTTTAATTATCGATAACTGGACCGGTGCGGTGGGAACACTGGGCTCAAGTAGCACAGATCGTTTGATTTTCGCTGGCTCCCAAACCGCCAACCTGGCCTTCTTTTCCTTCACCGGCTTTAGCGGCGTCTCTGAGATTCAAATTGGCACCACAGGCTTCTACGAGATCGTGCCTAATGTGAGTGCCGTACCCGAACCCAGCACTTATGCCGCCGGGGCAATGGCAGCTCTCTGCACAGTGGGTTACGCGTTGCGCCGTCTCCGCCAGAGGAGAACGGGATAGCCGGCGATCAGGAAGAGCGAGTTTCTCCGCGCGGGTAACTCCTCGCCCGCCGGCGGGGTAATTTCTTGGTAGGAGACAATGAGGTACGCTTGGGGCGTCGTCTCAAGCTCCGTGGTCACCATATTCCGATCTTGTCGGATGGCGCTCTCCGCCTACCCTCGTTTTCTTTTCATGAACTTACGTTTAATGAGCGGCCTCGGGGTGGTGACGATCTTGGCCTGCGCATGGGCGCTCTCCGGCCAGCGGCGGCGGTTTCCCTGGCGGACGGTCGTATGGGGACTTGCGCTCCAGTTCGTCTTCGCGCTCTTCATTCTCTACACGCCGTTCGGCGCCGCCGTCTTCGCGGCGGCAGGGCGCGCGATCGATAAGCTGAACATCTTCGCTCTCGAGGGCGCCCAAATGGTCTTTGGCCCGCTCGCGGATGGCGCAGCGCTCGGGAGCACCTTCGGCCCGGGGAAGAGTTACATCTTTGCCGTCTCGATCTCGGCCACGATCATCGTCATCTCCGCCCTCTCCTCGCTCTTCTATCACTGGGGCCTGCTCCAGCGCGTGGTCTACAGCATGGCCTGGGTAATGCGCCGGGTGATGGGGACGAGCGGGAGCGAAAGCCTCGGCGCCGCGAGCAACATCTTCCTTGGGCAAACGGAGGCGGCGCTCCTCGTGAAGCCTTATATCCCGCAGATGACGACGAGCGAGCTGATGGCGCTCATGACCACCGGCATGGCCACGATCGCGAGCGGCGTGATGATTGTCTATGCGCAGCTCGGTGTCGACGCGGGTCATCTGCTCACTGCTTCGGTCCTGAGCGCGCCGGCGGGTCTCCTGATCGCGAAAATCATGTTTCCGGAAACAGAGCGGAGCGAGACCGCCAGCAGCGCACCGGTTTCGACCGCGACGACAACCGTGAACAGCATCGATGCCCTCTGCCGCGGCGCGAGCGAAGGCGTCGCTCTCGCGATCAATGTGATGGGAATGCTAATTGCCTTCGTCGCCGCAGTCGCGCTCGCCAATTACCTACTCTATGTGCTGCAGCGGCTCTTCGGCGCGGCCCATCCAGTCACGCTCCAGAATATCCTCGGGGTGCTGAATTGGCCCTTCGCCTGGCTCATGGGCGTGAGCGGGAAGGACTGCCAGCTCGTCGGCCAGATGCTCGGCGAGCGCATCGTCCTGAACGAATTCATCGGCTACCTCTCGCTCGCGAAAGCGAAGGCCCAACTCGACCCGCGCAGCTTCACCCTCGCGACCTACGCGCTCTGCGGTTTCGCAAATTTCTCCAGCATCGCGATCCAGATCGGCGGCATCGGCGCGCTCGCGCCCGACCGTCGGAGCGATCTCGCCCGTCTCGGATTGCGCGCGATGATCGGCGGCCTCCTCGCTTGCTATCTGACGGCCTCGCTCATCGGCATTCTCCTCTAGCAATTTCGGTCGCGGCCGTCGCGAGATAGTGATGGACGAAAAGCGCCGCCAAAAAATTTGCGCCAGACGCGATTTCTTGCTCGGCGAAGCGGGGTGCAGGGTCTTTAACAGATTCGTGCACCCGAAATCCTTCTTCCTTCGTATCGTTGTAATTGTCGCCGCCGTGGCCGCGTTTGCGGCACCGGCTCAACTCTGGGCGCAAGGTGTCACGACCTCGTCCATCAGCGGCCTCGTCACCGATCCCGCTGGCAACCCTGTCGTCGGCGCGCAGATCAGAGCCGTCGACGTCTCTTCCGGCACTCCCTATCAATCGGTCACGCGTGAAACCGGCCGTTACGATCTGCCGAACGTGCGCACCGGCGGGCCTTACCGAATCACCGCGAGCGCGAATGGGATGAGCAGAACGGTCGGCGGCATCCAGACCACGCTCTCGCAGACCGCAGAAGCCGACATTCAACTCCGAGCCGCTGCCGGTGCTTCCTCCAGTGCCGCAGCCGGCGCCGCGCCCGACGGTGGCGCGCAAACCGAGCGCGTCGTCGTGGAAGGCTCGGCGGTCGACGACATCTACAGCTCCGACCGCACTGGCACGAGCACCTACGTCACGCGGACGGAGATCAACAACCTGCCCACCATCACCCGCAGCTTGAACGATTACATCCGCCTCACCCCGCAGATCAGCACTCTCGGCCGCCAAGGCGCTTCCGCGGCCGGCCAAAACAATCGCTCGAATAATATTCAGATCGACGGCGCGACCACGAGCGATGCCTTCGGCCTCGCCACCGCGGGCGGCGGCACTGGCGCCCCATCGGAGAGCGCAGAGCCGATTAGCCTCGATACGATCGACCAGTTCCGCGTGAACATCGCGCCCTACGACGTGCGCGAAAGCAACTTCCAAGGCGCCTCAGTCAACGCCATCACCCGCAGCGGCGACAACCAGTTTCACGGTTCCGTTTACGCCTACGGACGAAACCAGGACCTCGTGGGCGACGGCTCGCGCAACATGCCGGTGGGCACCTTCCACGAGTATCAATACGGCATCCGCCTGGGCGGTCCGATCATCAAGGACACGCTCTTCTTCTTCGCCAGCTATGAGGCGAAGCGGGCCATCTTCCCGATTCTCGGCGACACCTCGAGGTTCAATCTCGCGAGCGTCCAGAACATCATCAACATCACGCAGAGCCAATACGGCTTCGACCCGGGTGGCATCGGTCAGGAGACGCAGACCGTCGAAGACGACAAATATTTCTTCAAGCTCGACTGGAACGCGACCAAGGGGCAGCGCGTCTCGGTGCGCTATAACCACGTCGATGGCACGAACCAGTTCGGCCTCAGCCGCGGCAGCAGCTTCGACCTGCTCAGCCGCCAGTACACCAAGCCGATCAAGACCGACTCCGTGGTCGCGCAGATCTTCAGCACCTGGACCCCGAGCTTCTCCACCGAAGCGCGTTTTGGTTACAATAACTTCCGCGCCGAGCGCGTTCCGGCCGGCATCTTCCCGTCGGTTAACGTCCACGAAACCTTCGCCGATGTCCGCTTCGGCTCCGAGCAATTCAGCCAGCAGAACTCGCTCAAGCAGGAGATCATCGAGGC
>JBKJKL010000412.1:0-8152 GCA_046597485.1 Chthoniobacterales bacterium | reverse complement strand
GGCGAATTTCGCGAGCGTCTTGCCGATCAACTCCGAGTAGGTCGGCGTCGGGCTCGCGGCGGTTTCGCCGCTTTCGATCTTATATTTGCCGAGGCCGTGGAACTTGTCCGGCTTTGCCAACGCCGGGTCGTAGCCCTTGCCCTTCTTCGTCAGGATGTGGAGCAGGACCGGCTCATCCTGCGTCTTCAGGAATTCAAAAGTCCGCGTCAGAAGCGCGATGTCGTGCCCGTCAATGGGCCCGTAATAACGCAGGCCAAGTTCCTCAAAAATCACGCTCGGGACGAGCAGCCCCTTCACGCCTTCCTCGACCTTGTGGGCAAAATGGACCGCGCTCTTCCCGGCGATCGCTTCGATGAAACGGCGCGCCTTGTCGTGCAGCCCAGCGTAGGTCGGGTTCGCCACGATGTTGTTCAGGTAGGAAGCGATCGCACCGACGTTCTTCGCGATCGACCACTCGTTGTCGTTCAGGACGACGATGAATTTCTTTGTCTGCGAGCGCGCGTTGTTCATCGCCTCGTAGCTGATACCGCAGGTAAAGGCCGCATCGCCGGCCACGACGACCACATTCTCGTCGCTACCGCGCAGATCGCGACCGACCGCCATGCCGAGGCCTGCAGAGAGCGCAGTGCCGGCGTGCCCAGCGCCGTAGGAGTCGTGTTCGCTTTCGGTACGAAGGAGAAAGCCGTTCAGCCCCTCGTACTGCCGCATCGTTCCGATGCGATCGAGCCGGCCAGTGAACATCTTGTGCACGTAGCCCTGGTGGCTGACATCGAAGACAAACTTATCCTTCGGCGTCTCGAAGACGCGATGAAGCGCGATGGTGAGCTCGACCACGCCGAGGTTTGGCCCAAGATGCCCGCCCGTTTGCGAAAGCACCCTGATCAGCTCGTCGCGAACTTCCTGGGCGAGCTGCGGCAGGTCCTGCTCACGCAATGCCTTGACGTCAGCCGGCGAGCGAACGCCTGCGAGCAGTGGGCTATTCGCCACCGCTTCAGAAGAGTCTGACTTCGTCATGATCTGTGTCTCCTTTTTCCTGCGCAGCCGCTGGCGCTGGTCCGCTCTTTGGTTCGAAATCTTTCAAAACGGGCTTCCCGGCGTGATCGCGGGTGATGATCTGTATTCGTTGCTCGGCGCTGGTTAGACGTTCCTGGCACACTTTCACCAGCTTCATTCCCTCTTCGTAGCGCACAATGAGATCCTCCAGCATCAACTGACCGGACTCCATCTGATCCACGATCGCTTCCAGCCGATCCATCGCTGTTTCGAAGTTCGGCTCTGCGCTGGTTTTCTTTGCCGTGGCCGACATAATGAGGGTGAGCAATTAAGCACAGCGACCCTTAAGAAAAAGCGCGACTTCTTCGCTCGGCGCTGGTTTCATCGAGTGGTTGCCGGCGCGAGCTGACCTTCGACCCGCAGGCGGCTCGCGTTTTGCTCCCCCATATCCGGTGATTTATCTTCCCTCTTAACGAATGAATCTCAGTTTCACGGCGCGTTTGGCGGTCGCGGCGATCTTCGCTGCGAGCCTCAGCGCTGCGCCCGTAGCGCACGCCGTTTCAAGGGAAGCGAGTATTTCCACCCGCGGACTGGTCCAAGCCGGCGACAAGGTGATGATCGGCGGCTTCATCGTCGCGGGGACGGGTCCGAAGAAGGTTGTGATTCGCGCGATCGGACCTTCGCTGCCCGTCGCGGGGACGCTGGCCGATCCAGTGCTCGAATTGCACGACGGGTCCGGCATCATTGCCTCGAACGACAACTGGCGCTCGTCGCAGCAAGCCGAACTCATCGCGCTCAATCTCGCTCCCGCCGATGAGCGCGAGTCGGCGCTTGTCGTGAATCTCACCCCGGGTGCTTACACCGTCATCGTGCGTGGCGTGAGCAACACGAGCGGCGTCGCCCTCGTGCAGATTTACGACGCGGACAACGCCAGCTCACCGGCCCGGCTCTCCGCCATCTCGACCCGCGGCAATGTTTACACCGGTGACAATGTGATGATCGGCGGTTTTATCATCAGCGGCGACGCGCCGAAGAAGGTGCTCATGCGCGTGCTCGGGCCTTCGCTCTACGCCAATGGCCTGCCGATTCCTGGGGCGCTGCTCGATCCCACGATTGCGCTGCATGACAGCAACGGCGTGATGATGGCGCAAAACGACAACTGGCGGAGCACGCAGGAGACAGAGATCAACGCTAGCACCCTCGCGCCGGTGGACGATCGCGAGGCCGTCCTCATCGCGACGCTCCCGCCTGGCGCCTATACCGCGATCGCACGCGGCGCGCGCGAGACGAGTGGCATTGCCTTGATCGATGTTTACGACCTCGATCAGCCGCCGCAAGCCGACGGCTCCACCCTCTATCTTTCGCAAATGCGCTCCCAAGGCGCCACGGGCTCGTTAGGCTCTGGCGTCGCGACGATGCGCCTCGCGGCGGATGAGAGATCGGCCGTGGTCACCTTCCGCTACTCGAACCTCTCGTCGCCACTCAGCGCCGTGCACGTGCACGCTTCGGACGGTTCAATTTTGTTCGACCTCGACGCCGCCACCGCGCAACCGGATGGCAGTTACACGTGGGTTTTCGTGCCCGTCGGCGTTCGCTCCGTCGCCGAGATCATCGCGCTCATCAAAGCCGGCGGCACTTACCTCAATCTCCACACCGCCAATTTTCCCACGGGCGAAATCAAGGGCTTCTTCAACCTCTCGACCGGCGGACAAACGGCGCCGGTGCCAACTCCACCGCCGGCCCTCCCTGGTGGACCACCGACCGCGACCGACGCGGCGCGTTTCCTTTCCCAGGCCACCTTCGGCCCGACCGACGCGCTCATTGCGCAAGTGCAGACGCAGGGCTTCGACACCTTCCTGAACAATCAGTTCGCGGTGCCGGCTTCGTCGCATCTCGCAATCGTCGATGCGGAGTTCGCCGCTTTGCCAACCCCTGCGCCGGGCGCGACACCGAACCAGCCGAGCTTGAACATGACGAACGATGCGTGGTGGACCCGCGCCGTCGCGGCGGCTGATCAACTGCGCCAGCGCGTCGCCTTTGCCTTAAGCGAAATCTTTGTGGTCTCGAATGCCAGCGCGGGCCTCGGCAACAAACCCTTTGCGCTCCCGGCCTACTACGACGTGCTGGTGCGCGACGCCTTCGCGAACTACCGGCAATTGCTTGAAGACGTGACGCTGAATCCTGCGATGGGCGCTTACCTCGACATGCTCCAGAACATCAAGGGCGATCCGAGCGTTGGCCGGTTGCCGAACGAGAACTACGCGCGCGAGATCATGCAATTGTTCTCGATCGGGCTCTACCAGCTGAACCTCGATGGCAGTCTGACGCTCGCCTCCAGCGGATTCCCGATCGCCACTTATCAGCAGGACGCCGTTCTTGGAACGGCGGCGGCTTTCACCGGCTGGACCTTCGCGCAGACCGGCACGCCGGTCTTCAAACCTGGTGCCGCGAAACAGGATTGGCGTCGTCCAATGATCAACCTCGCGACCTATCACGACACCGGCGCGAAGACGATCCTGAATCGCGTTCTGCTGCCGGCGAATCAAAGCGCCGCGCAGGATCTGCGGACCACGCTCGATACCGTTTTCAATCACCCGAACGTCGGGCCCTTCGTCGCGCGCCAATTGATCGCGCGGCTCGTGACGAGCAACCCAAGTCCCGGCTACGTCTATCGCGTCGCCTCCGTTTTCAACAACAACGGCCAGGGAGTGCGCGGTGATCTGAAGGCAGTCGTGCGCGCCATCCTGACCGACTATGACGCGCGCGGCAACGTCCGCACCACGCAAGGCGCGGGGAAGCAGCGCGAGCCAGTTTTGCGCGTGACCAATCTCCTGCGTGCCTTCGGCGCGACGTCGCCCAGCGGCTTCTTTTCCGTCCGCGGCGCCTACCTCGCGCTCAACGAGGAGGCGATGCATTCGCCGACCGTCTTCAATTTCTTCGCCCCGGATTACGCCGCGCCCGGTGCCATCGCGGCCGCCGGCCTCACCAGTCCTGAGTTCGAGATCACGACCGAGACGACGGTGGTCACGACCGCAAATTTTCTTCGTAACGCGATTTACACTTACCTGGGGCCGGGCTCCGACCGGATCACGCTCGCTCTCGCGAACGAGATCACGCTCGCCTCGAATCCGGCGGCCCTGGTCGATCATCTGAATGCCTTGTTCTTCGCCGGCAGTATGTCCGACGGGATGCGCAACGTCCTGCTCAACACGATCAACCAGATCCCCGCCAGCAATCCGACGGAGCGGGCCCGCACCGCCATTTATCTCGTGGTCAACTCACCCGAGTTCGTCATCGAACGCTAGCCATGTACGCACCGACTCGCCGCACCTTCATCCGCCAGGCGGCCTGCGCCGCGCTCGGCAGCGCCGGTCTGCTCAACACCGTTTTCGACCTGCGCAAACTCAGCGCCGCGACGATCGCGGACGCGTCTGGTTACAAGGCGATCGTCTGCCTGTTCCTCTATGGCGGGAACGACGCGAATAACGTCCTCCTTCCGCGCGACAACGCCGGTTACGCCGCCTACGCCGCCGCGCGCGGGATTCTTGCGCTCCCACAAAACACACTCCTTCCGCTCACCTTGCGGAACGGCGACGGACGCGATTTCGCGTTTCATCCGAGCATGCCGGAGATGCAGGCGCTCTTTAATCAGGGACGTCTTGGCGTGGTGGCAAATGTCGGCACACTCGTCGCCCCGATCACGCGCGCGCAATATCTGAGCGGCGGCGCGGCCGTTCCGAAGCAGCTCTTCTCGCACGCCGATCAATCGGTCCAATGGCAGACCTCGGTGCCGGATCAAATCTCCCGCACCGGCTGGGGCGGACGCATGGCCGACGCGTTGCACTCGCTCAACGGTAACGCGCAGATTTCGCTCTCGATTTCGATCGCGGGCACGAACACTTTCGAAGTCGGCAACACCGTTCTGCCTTACACCGTTTCGCAGGACGGAACGGTTGGGTTGAGCGGATTCGACGGGAGCGCGAATGCGAACGTGCGCCTGCAGGCCTTCAAGAATCTGATGGCGCTGCCGCAGAACAATCTCTTTCAGCAGGCTTACTCCGATACCGTGACGCGATCGATTGCGGCGAACGACATTCTCACTTCCGCGCTCGCCGGACTTCCCGCGCTGCAGACGCAGTTCCCGGTCACCTCGCTCGCGAAACAACTCAGCATGGTGGCAAAGTTAATCGCGGCGCGAAACAACCTTGGCATGCGGCGGCAGATTTTCTTCTGCTCCGTCAGCGGCTATGACACGCATGGCGACCAACTCGCGGGCCAGGCGAACCTGCTGGCAGAGTTAAGTCAGGCGCTGAGTGCCTTCAACTCGGCCACGACAGAACTCGGGGTGGCAAACGAAGTGACGACCTTCACTGCTTCCGACTTCGGCCGTACCTTTCCGACGAATGGCTCCGGCTCGGACCACGGATGGGGGAGTCACCAATTCGTTCTCGGCGGGGCGGTCCAAGGTGGGCGCCTCTTCGGCACGTTCCCGACGCTCGCGGTCAACGGGCCCGACGATACCGGACAAGGCCGCTGGATTCCGACGACCTCGGTCGACGAATTCTCCGCCACGCTCGCGTCGTGGTTTGGGGTGAGCGCTTCCGACCTGCCGACGGTGCTGCCGAATATCGGACGCTTCGCGCACCCGAATCTCGGCATCTTCGGCTAGCGGCAATAACTCCGTCGCGCTCGATGGCGCCTCGTTAGGCGAGCGAGGCCATGTCGATCACGAAGCGATATTTCACGTCGCTCTTCAGCATCCGCTCGTACGCTTCGTTGATCTGGTCCATCTTGATCAACTCGATGTCGCAGGTGATCCCGTGCTCCGCGCAGAAATCGAGCATCTTCTGGGTCTCTTCGATGCCGCCGATGAGCGAACCGGCCAGCTGCTTGCGGCCCTTGATCAAACTGAAGACGTTCGTCGGGATCGGTTCGGGCGGAACGCCAACCATCGTAAGCGTGCCGTCGCGCTTCAGGAGATCGAGATAGGCGCCGACGTCGTGCTTCGCCGAGACAGTATCGAGGATGAAATCGAAACTGTTCGCGTGCGCTTTCATCTGCGCCTCGTCTTTCGAGAGGACGACTTCATGCGCGCCGAGCCGCTTCGCATCGTCGGTTTTGCCGGGCGATGTGGTGAAGAGGACAACGTGCGCGCCGAAGGCACTCGCGAACTTCACTCCCATATGCCCGAGACCGCCGAGTCCAACGATGCCGACCTTACTGCCTTTGCCCACGCCCCAATGTTTGAGCGGCGAGTAAGTCGTGATCCCTGCGCAAAGGAGCGGCGCAGCGGCCGCGAGATCGAGCCTATCAGAAAGACGGAGGACAAACTCCTGCTGGACCACGATGCGCTGCGAGTAGCCGCCGTAGGTGACGCCGCCGTCGCTGCGCTTGTCCGCGCTGCCGTAGGTGAAGGTGGCGCCGTTGTTGCAGAACTGCTCGTAGCCGTCGTTGCAGTTCACGCACTTGCCGCAGGAATCAACCAGGCAGCCGACCGCGGCGAGGTCGCCTTCCTTGAAATTCTTCACGTCGCTTCCGACGCGCGTAACCTTGCCCACGATCTCGTGCCCCGGCACGCACGGGTAGGTGCTGCCGCCCCATTCGTTGCGCGCGATGTGCAGGTCGCTGTGGCAGACGCCGCAATACTGGATGTCGATCTCTACGTCGTCCGGAAGCGGATCCCTTCGGGTGAACGAATAAGGCGTGAGGGGCGAAGTGGCGGATTGGGCGGCGAAGGCTTTGACCTGAGACATGCTGTTGTTTCGCATGCCGGACGCTACCGGATGTTTCCGCGTGGGTCTAACGCACGTAGCTCGCGCCGTTAATGTCGAGAATCGCGCCCGTCATCGCCGCCGGCGCATCGAGGGCGAGGAAGACAATCGCGTTCGCCACTTCGTCCGCAGTGTTGACCCGGCCGAGCGGGATGTCGCGCACGATGGCATCGCCGCCGCGGCTCATCAGGTAATCCTCCGCCATCCCGGTCATGGTGAAGCCGGGCGTGACGGCGAAGGCGTAAATCTCCTCGGCCGCGAAGCCGCGCGCGATCGATTTCGTCACGCCGATCATCCCGGCCTTGGAAGCGGCGTAATGCCAGTGCTCCGCCGAATCGCCGCGATACGCCGCACGGCTCGAGACATTCACGATGCGGCCACCACCGGCGCGGGCGCGGAAATGCGAGACGGCCAGCCGGCAAAGATCGGCTGAGGCTTGCAGGTTCACCTGCATCGTCCGGTGCCAGCGTTCCGCCCAGACCTGGCTGCTCTCGCCGACCGAGGCGGGCTCGTAGATCCCGGCGTTGTTGATCAAGACATCGATCCGGCCATCGAGCCGGTCGAGCGCTTCCGCCCAGAGGCCGTCGGCCGCGCCCGGTTGCAGGAGATCGGCCGCGAGCTGGTCCTCGGCCGCCGCACGCGAGCCGTGGCCGACGACGCGCGCGCCGCGTGCTTTCAGTTGCTCGCGGGCCGCCGCGCCGATACCGCGCGTCGAGCCGGTGAGAAGAATGTGTCTTTGTTCCACGAGTTAGCGTTCGGTTTCCTTGAGCAGCTTCACCAGTTCGTCTTTCCAAAGCGCCGCGAGCGTGTGGCTGCCGTGCCCGCGCGTTTTTTCGCTGAAGGGAACGATGACCGCGCGCCCATGCGGCACGCGTTTCACTTCGCGTTCGAGAATTCCGAGCTCCGGCGGATTGATCAGGTCGTCCGCGAAATTGATCGCGACGAGCGGCGCGCGAATTTTTTCCAGCCCGGGGCCGGGATCATAATCGTGCGACGCTTCGACCGCGTAGAGCACGTCGTTCGCATCCGCTGTTTTGAAATAATCGGCGACGTATTTGTCGAGCGCCTCATCCGTCTTCGCCAGTGTCGGCGCTTCGCCCTGCCGCACGACAGGGTTGCTGCTCATGAACCAGAGCATCTCGGCCGCAGTCCGCAGGCTCGGCGGCTGCGTCTTGTAATCGCCGCCCTCCCAGGCCGGATCGTTGCGGATAGCGTCGATCACCACCCGGCGCCAGGCGCGATTCCGTCCCGAGATCTGCGTCGGCAGGCTGGCGAGCGGGAGGAGCGCATCCATGAATTCCGGATGCGTCTCGCCCCAGACCCACGTCTGCATCCCGCCCATCGAGGTGCCCATGACGAGCCGCGCATGGTCCGCGCCAAGGCCTTCC
>JBKJKL010000102.1:0-18022 GCA_046597485.1 Chthoniobacterales bacterium | reverse complement strand
GCTCATGTTCGAGTCACCCACGATCACGTGAAAACGCCGGTACTTTCTCGCGTCCGCGTGCGGCTCGTCGCGCGTGTTGACGAGCGGGCGCTTGTTCATCGTGTCGATGCTCACGAGCACGCTCAAGAAATCCGAGCGCTGCGAAATTTGGTAGATTCCCGGCTGGCTGGCCGCGCTCTCCACTTCGATCCCCATCTTGCCCGCGCCCGCGAAAATCTGCCGTGTGATCAGGAAGGGCAGCATGCCGGAGACGACGCGTCCCCACGGGACGTCGCGCCGCATCAGGTAGTTATCGTGGCAG
The DNA here is from genome assembly GCA_046597485.1 of Chthoniobacterales bacterium. Lineage (GTDB taxonomy): Bacteria > Verrucomicrobiota > Verrucomicrobiia > Chthoniobacterales > UBA10450 > JACCTI01. Next base: position 17,721 of record JBKJKL010000102.1, on the reverse strand, counting down.
CCGTAGCTGTGGCCGACGAAGTCGGTGTTGTTCTTGTAGAGCCGCAGCTCCTGCTCGTCCGGCAGGTGCGCGTTCCGGCGGCGTGCACACTCGGCCACGATGCGCTCGCCCGCCTTGTCGTGGGCCACGAGCTGGCGCAGGAGCGTGCATTCCGGGGTGGAGTATTCGGGGTGGGCGTGGTCGTTATAAAAACGCGCCCCGTTCGAAAGGACGAGGTCGCTTTTGATCTCCTCGAAACTCATCGGCCGGCTCTGGTCGATCTCGTAGTAAGCCGACTCGTCCGTGTCCTGGAGCAACTCCTTCGCGCGGAAGCCGCGCGCATCGCGATGCGGATCTTCCAGCGCGTAATCCCACTTCATGTGCGCGCCGTGTTCCGTGTAGGAACGGACGAGGGCGATCGATTCCGCGACCACATCGAGCGACTCCGCTCCATCGATCGTGATCCCGTATTCCGTCTCGATGCCGAAGACGCGCTTCATGGGGGGAAGCGCGCAGCTAGATGACGCCGGAGGTGCGCGCGGCCGCGTCACCCTCGCCACGGCCGCGGGCGGGCGCGATTTTCACCACGTTCTCGGGGTCGTAATCGATCAGCTTGAACCAGTCCTCGGCCACGTCGGTCGGCGGGAAGATGTCGTTCTCGGTAAACTCGGCGTCGAAGGCGATGAGCAGGTCTTCCTCAGTCATTCCGTCGATCGCAGCGTTCGGGTCCGCCAGATTGCTAATTGCGCGTTTGATCGCCATCGCTTTAGCGCGTTCGACCACCGAGGCGATGATCGCGCCACTCAGCAGGTCGCTGCGATAGACGGTTTCCTTCCGGCCACTGCGCAATGTGATCTCGAGAAACTTGTTCTCCTCCCGCTTCGCAAACTGCGCCACGAGCAGGCGCTCGACGAGCCGGTCGATCGCGTCCGATCTCGTCTCGCTCCCGTCGAGCACACTGTGCGCGTAGGGGAGCTCGTCGGTCAGGTAGATGCGATAGATGTCGCGTGCGCCGATGCGGTTCGGACGGCGCACCTTGATCTTCCGGTCGATCCGGCCGGGGCGAAGGATGGCGGGGTCGATCAGGTCGGCACGATTCGAGGCGAGGATAATGACGACGTCGCCTAACGAGTCGATGCCGTCCATCTCGGAGCAAAACATCGGGACGAGGGTGGAGAGAATATTCGACTGGCGCGAGCCGCGGCGCGTCCCGAGGATGCTTTCTGCTTCGTCGATGAAGAGGAACGGCATGTAGCCTTCGCGCCTTTTCTCGCGCGCGGTCGCGAAGATCTCGCGCACGATTCGCTCCGATTCGCCGACCCACATGTTCAGGATTTCCGGGCCCTTCACGTGCATGAAGTATTCCTTCATCTCGTTCCCGGTCTGGGCGCGGAGCTGGCGGGTCAGGTTGTAGGCGGTGGCCTTGCCGATAAGCGTCTTGCCGCAGCCGGGCGGGCCGTAAAGGAGGAAGCCTTTCGGCGTCGCATGCTGGAACTTGGCGAAGAGATCCGCGTGTAGCAGCGGCAGCTCGATCGCGTCCTTGATCGCCTGAAGCGCCTCGTCCTGGCCGCCTACTTTTTCCCAAGGCAACTCCGGCACTTCGTCGAGGTAATGCTCGCGTGAGTCGGCGTGCGGCAGGGCCTCGAGCGCCATGCGATAACTCGCGTCTACGCGCACTTCGTCGCCCGATTTCAGCGTGGTCTTCGCGAGGTCGGCGGAGCGTTGCAGGATGGTTGATTGCATCCCATGCTCGCCGCCGACGCGGAGACGGTCGCCGCTCAAAACCTCGGTGACCTTGGTCACCGGCCCGGCTGTTTCCAAGCCGAGATCGCCGACCACTACGTAGGCTTCATTAACGAGAACGCGCGTCCCCTTTTTCAACTCTCGCAGGCGGATGCGCGGGTCGACGTGGCAGTAGTAATCAGAGCCGCCGACTACAATGTGCGCCGTGTCGCGCGAAGGGCTGCCGAGGAAGGTGCCGATGCGATTCGCGGGCGAGGTGACCTTTTTCACCACCTCTTCGAGCTTCTCGATCATCTGCCGCGCGTCGCCGATGATCTCCTCCTGGTCCGCGACCGCGGCGCGCAGGGCGGAGAGATCGGAGCGCAGCGGATTCCGCGGGTCGACCAAAGCGATGACACGGTCGAAGGCCTGCAAGACACTTTGGCCCTGCATGCCCGCGACCTCGCCAAACCGCTCGAGGTCGTCGCTTGGTTCGTCGTTCATCCGATCAGATCCAACCTGCATAACCATTATACGTTTGCCGGATTCGACGCGCAATTTCTAGCGTCCGCCGGGGAAGAAAGAGGTTGAAGGGGCGAGGCCCGCGCATAACCTCCTCTTCCTTTTTAGGAGCCTTAGCTCAATTGGTTAGAGCGCCGCCCTGTCACGGCGGAGGTTGCGGGTTCGAGCCCCGTAGGCTCCGGGTTGTTCCATGCCCAACCTCCCACCGTCCGGAACTCCTGCGAAGCCGCGCGGCTGGCTCAATCGGACCATCCTCGGTGCCGGCCTCACGAGTGCCCTCGGCGACTGCGGCTACGAGACGGGCAACGTCATCCTCCCAGGCTTCCTCGCCGTCCTTGGGCTGCCGCCGGCTGTGCTGGGCACGATCGAAGGCGCAGCGGATGCCATCTCCAGCTTTACCAAACTCGGCGCCGGCTACATCGCGGACCGGCTCGGCCATCGGAAAACGCTGGTCGCGATCGGCTACGGGCTCACGCCGGTCGGGCAAGCGTGCATCGCGCTCGCCGGCGGCTGGCCGCTAATTCTGTTCGGGCGCAGCTTGAGCTGGTTTGGCCGCGGCATGCGCGGGCCGCTGCGAAACGCGATCATGGCGGAAGCAGTCACGCCGGAGACGCGCGGGCGAGCATTTGGATTCCATCGCGCGGCGGACACACTTGGGGCCGTCATCGGGCCGCTCCTCGGCGTGCTCGTGCTCGGCTGGTCGCAGCAAATCGTGACCGCGGATGCGGCGGCGCCGTTCCGCTTTGTCTTTTGGCTGACGCTGATCCCTGGCGTGCTCTCAGTCCTGAGCTTCTCGTTCTTGGTGCGGGATGATCGTTCCGTGCCCAATCCGCACCTTCGCTTCTGGGCCACGCTGCGTTCACTGCCGGAAAAGTTCCGCCGCTACCTCGGCGCGGTCGGTTTGTTCGGGATGGGCGACTTCACCCACGCGCTCCTCATCCTCGCCGCAACGCAATTGCTCACGCCGCGGTGGGGCGTGGTGAAAGCGGCCCAGATCGCCGGTTTGCTCTACGTCGGCCGGAACATCCTGCAGGTCATAGTTTCCTATCCGGTGGGCGTGCTGGCGGATCGCTTCGGGCACGTGCGCGTGCTTGTGGTCGGCTACGCTTTCGGCGTGCTCACCGCAGCCACGATCGCGAGCGCCTTCCTCCTCCCGCGCGAAAATGTCTTCCCCGCGCTGGTGCTTACGTTCGGCTTCGCCGGCGTCTGCCTCGCCATCCAGGAAGCGCTCGAGGCGAGCACAACCGCGGAGTTTGTTGGTCGGGAAATCCGCGGTGTCGGCTACGGCATGCTCGGAGCGGTCAACGGCGTGGGCGATCTCGTTTCCAGCACGGTCGTGGGGGTGATCTGGACCGTCGCGTCGCCGGTTGCAGCATTCGCTGCGGCGGGGGCGGTCATGCTGGCCGGCACTGTCGCGATGTCTCGGCGCACCTAAAGTCCACTCCTAAAGCTGATGATCTCAAGCTGCCGGTCCCGCTCTAGGGCACGAAAAAGGGGAAGCCTCGCGGCTTCCCCTTTCTGAATTTGATTTGGTCCGGAGCGACTACTTCTTCGGCTGCCCGGGACGGTAATCTTCCTCGGCCGCCTCGAAGGCTTTCTCCAGGCCGACCATGTCTTCTCCCGGGCGAAGCGTATCGAACGCTTCGGACTCGCGACGGAGGTCTTCCTCGCTGTAATTCGCGGCCTTGATCGAGAGACCGATGCGGCGCTCAACCTTGTCGACTTTGATGACGCGGGCTTCGACTTCCTGCCCGATCTTGAGCACGTCCTTCACCTTCGCGACGTGATCCTCGCTCAACTGCGAGATGTGGACGAGGCCGTCAATTTCATCAGCCAACTGCACAAAGGCGCCGAAGCTCGCGAGCTTCGTCACCTTGCCGGTGACGAGGTCGCCGATCTTGTACTTCTGGTCGATTTCCTTCCACGGATCGTTGCTCAGCTGTTTCACGCCGAGGCTGATCCGCTGGTTCGTCTTGTCGATGTCGATCACTTCGGCTTCGATCACGTCGCCCTTCTTAAACATCTCGCTCGGATGATTGATCTTCCGAGTCCAGCTGAGGTCGGAGACGTGGATCATGCCGTCAATCCCGTCCTCGAGTTCCACAAACGCGCCGTAGGCGGTCATGTTGCGGATCTCGCCCTTCACTTGGCTGCCGATGGTGAACTTCTTCTCGATCTCATCCCATGGATTGGCTTCGAGCTGGCGGAGGCCAAGGGAGATTTTCTGTTCTTCCTTATTCACCCCGAGCACGACGGCTTCCACTTCTTGGCCCTGCGTGAGGACGTCAGATGGGCGCATGATACGTTTCGTCCACGACAACTCGGAGACGTGAATGAGGCCTTCGACCCCTTCTTCCAGCTCCACAAACGCACCGTAAGGAACGAGGTTCGTGATCTTGCCTTTGACGCGCTGCCCGGCTGGGAAGCGCTCTTCGATCTGGTCCCACGGATTCTTTTGGGTCTGCTTCAACCCGAGCGAGACGCGTTCTTTTTCGCGGTTGATATCGAGCACGACCACTTCGAGCGGCTGGCCGACCTTGAGCAGTTCGCTCGGGTGGCCGAGACGGCCCCAAGTCATGTCCGTAATGTGGAGGAGTCCATCCATCCCATCCAGGTCGATGAAGGCGCCGAAGTCGGTCAGGTTCTTGGCCGTGCCATGGACCATGTCGCTCACCTTGACGCTCTCGAGGAAACGCTGGCGCTTCTCGCTCCGCTCCTGCTCGATGAGCTCGCGGCGGCTGAGGACGACGTTCTTCCGGTCGTCGTTAATCTTGACGATCTTGAAGTCGTAGGTGTTGCCCACGAATTGCTGGAGATCCTTCGGGGGGATGATGTCGATCTGCGACGCAGGCAGGAATGCCTCCACGCCGATGTTGACCATGAGGCCGCCTTTGACGACGGACTTCACCTTGCCCTTGATCAGGCCGTCGCCGGCGAAGACGCTGGCAATCTTGTTCCAGTTCTGACGGTAGGCGGCCTTCTCCTTCGAGAGGATGACCATGCCTTCGTCGTTCTCGAGACGCTCGAGGAGCACTTCGACTTCGTCGCCCACTTCGAGCGATTCGATGTCGTCGAACTCATGCGCCGGAATGATGCCTTCCGACTTGTAACCAATGTCGACCATGACCTCACGGGGCCTGATCTCGAGGATGCGTCCTTTGACGATGCTTCCTTCTTTGAACTCGCGAAACGACTTCGCGAGCAGTTCCTGCATTTGTGCCATAACAGTTAATCCCTTCGCCGCGCGCAGATGCTGCGAGCCGCGTTCCCGGGAAAGCGTTGGTTCCTTAGGCCTTGCTCTTCCTTGGAAAAAAGGGAGGCCAAACTAGGCATCATCGGCCCGGTGGTCAACTGGGAGCGCCCCGGGGCGTCGCTTGGTGCTGACCGATCAATCACTTGAGACACGGCCAACTGGACGCTCAGTCAGAACGAGGTATCGATTCGCGTGGGCCGAAGGCTTGGCCCGGACCAGCGCTATTGGAAAGCATTTAGGCTTTCGCACGACTTGGAACGCTGACCTACCGGGCGGCCCAAGTGGCGAGCCGGCGCCGGGCGAGACGCGCTATTTCTGGTGAGGCGTTTTCGTCGAGCGCCTTTCGCAGGTAGCCTTTGGCCTCGCCTTTCAGTCCCAACTCGGCGGCAATCATGCCGGCGTGGTAAGCGAAATTTGGATCGCGCACGCCGACGGCCAGCGCCTGCTCGATCTTTTCCCGCGCTTCGGCGTTCTTGCCGTTGCGATGCAGAGCCCAGGCGAAAGCATCGAGACTGAAAACGTCCTGTCGGCGGGCGATCTCGCTCCGTGCGATGCGCAGGGCCTCACGCGGCTTCGCGGCACGGTCGGCGTAGTAGAAGATCAACTCTCGATTCGCGTTATCGGCCTGCGCTGCTTCCGCAATGGCCTTGCGTTCGAACTCAGCGAAGATTTTCGCCGCTTCCGCTTTTTTGCCGGACCGGGCCAGCGCTTCGCCGAGCACATAAAAATTCTCCGCATGCGGCGCGCCGTCACAGAGCGCGCGCGCGACTTCGATAGCTTGTTCGGGCCGCTTCTGCGCGGTGCGAATCTTCACGAGCTGCCCGAGGGCATAATGGTAGCCAGGGAATAGACGCAGCGCTTCCTGCGCGCTCATTTCGGCGTAGTCGATCGTCCCCTTGAGGAGGTGCAGATGCGCCACCTGCGCCAGGATCCAGGCACGGTCTTCCACCTCGCCTGGATTCGTTTTCGTGTAAGCCGAATGCATCAGTTCGATCGCGCCGTCGATGTCGCCAAAGAGTTCGCGCAGGTAGGCGGCGCGAGTGAGGGCGGAGATTTCTCCGGGACGCAAGTCGAGCGCCCATTGGGCCGCCTTTTCCGCCTCCTCGTAACGGCCGGTCTCGACGCACGCATCGGTGAGAAGGCCGTAGATGAAGATGTCGTCCGGAGCCCGTTTCTGGAGCGCGCGAGCCAGCTCGAGCGCGCGGGCAAACTCATGCTGCCCGAGCGTGATCCACGCTTCGATCTTGCGGCCCTCGAGATTGTCCGGGGTCAGCTCGAAAGACTTGAGCAGTGCGGCAGCGGCTTGTTCATAAAAGCCCGGATCGGAGGTTTCCCGCGCTCTCTGCGCGAGCGCCAGCGCAAGAGCGTTATGGGATTCCACCTTTTCGGGATGGAGAGAAATGGCGCTCTGTGCCATTTCCACCCTCCGCTCGGCAGGCGTCCCAGCGATCGCCGCCAGCGTGCCCGCAACTAGGGCCAGCACAGCCGAGGCGGCAAGGCTGAGGCCGCGACCGCATGGGAAGAATCCGCTCACCGGGCGAGCTAGATTATTAATCGCGCTCTGCCGGTTCCTTGACCACCGGATCGGGTTCGAACGGTTCGAAACCTCCGCCGCCTGGTTCACCTGGATCGATGTGGCGGCGGTCGCGTCCGCTCGGCGCATCGGCCAGGTAAGGGAAGGTTGTCCGGTAAGTCGCATCGTTCACATTCACACCATCGCCGAGGCGATTGTTCGGGCTGACGTTAAAGGAGGGATTCAAAACCCCGACCACGACGCGTAGCGAAATGTCCACGACGTCATCGGCCAGCCGCCTCCCGTTGGGATAGCCAGCGGCATCACCGCCGAGCAGCCCAAGCCGGCTGGCGTTCGCCGGTAATGTAGGGGCGACCCCGGTGTTCAGACGGAGGAGGTCCGCGATCGGGCCGGCGCTGGTGCCGGGCGCTGCGATGGGCGGCGCGTAGTTCACCAACGGGAGCAGGTCAGTGCGTGGCGGCGTCGGGATGGCGACCGCCCCCCCCGTGGCCGCGTTGAGAACGCGCGCCAGTGTCGGATCGAGGAAGAAGTTTGCGAACTGGGAGTCGTTGACCGGTTCATCCATGCTGAAGCGGTCTTTAAATCCGGTGCCGATGATGAGCTCATTGATGAGCGGATTCGCCAACCGCTGCACCTGCCGGAAGCTCCCGGAGCTTTGCTGTGGTTCGGGGGAGCGGCGCACCGTGAGTCGCGGACGCGAAGTGGTCCCCCATGCTCCGATGGTCGCAGCGGTTGAATTCGAAGGCTCGATCGCGCCCGTGCGAGTCAGCGCGGCGACGGGCACTTCGATGGCAATGGCATTGACGGCGAAGCCGGAAACGGTGTCGCTGGCGAAGTTTTGACTGGCTGCGTCCTGCGCAGCAGTGAGCACGCCGCCGTTAACGGCGGCCCGCAAATTCAAGGTGTCGAAAGCGGCACCGAGATCGATCCAGAATGGATCGTCTACCGTGCCGGCGAAGACCTTCACGTTCGGGGTCGAGGTGGTGTAGGTGCCAGCGTTAAACAAAGCTCCGTAATCCATCGTGCGCGGGCCAACGTTCGCCGGGACGACGTAGAAGGGATTGGGCCCAGAGACAGGCGTTTCCACGCCGTTTTTCACCATGGTCACGGTGTAGGTTTGCCGCTGCCCCAAGCCGATGGAATCAAAGGTCATGATGCGCGGCGGGATGATCTGCGTGCCGGGTGGGACAGGCAGTGGCGAGTTTGCCGGAGCGTTGATGCCGTTGCCGGCACCAGCGTATACTTGGAAGAGATTCGGGAGACGTTGTTCGGTGGTGAAGCGAATCTGGAAGGTAACGTCCGCAAGCGCGTCGTTGTTATTGTCGACCTTGATCTCGTAGAGGACCTCGGGATCGAAGGGGAACCAATTTGGACCATTGCCTGGTTCGAGGAATGGGTCGACGCACAAGATGAAGGTCACCCGCGGCACCGGTCCGCCATCATAGCTGCGGAAAGCGTAGAAGTCGGTGATATCGGCTTTGTGATCGAAAGCCGTGATGGGCGCTTCGCGATGGCTGGAGGCAAATGCGAGCGATGGCAGAATGAGGCTGCAGGCGAGCGCGCAGACAGCTGATTTTTGACGGGAGCGCATAGGTGTTGGGATCGGGGGTTGGATTATGGATTCGAAACGGAGGGGAGCGTGCGGCATCTCAGCACACGCGGCGCGGCCAGGCAGAGCGCGAGGATAGCCGTAGTCAGGGCGAAGGTGGGTCCGCCATCCGGCACCGTCACCTGCCGGACAGAATAACCGATCGTGGCCGAAGAGAGGGCGCCCTGCCCGTTGCCTCCGCCATCGATCACGAAATCGGCCAGCGTGGTGACAAAGGGCACGTTGCCGAAGGAGCGTTGATCCGTGAGCTGAGAGGCGTTCGCCGTGGCAAAGGTAATCAACGTACCCGGATTCGGAGTGATGCCGTTCAGTGCCACCGTGGCAGTGACGGCGCCGTTACCTGCCGCGGTGGCGCCGGCCATGGCCAGGGAGGTGGCGAAAATGGACGCGTTCGAAACCGTATAGGAAAGCGAAAGCTCCAGGAGTCGCTGGCCGCTGGCGATCTGGTTGAAAACGAATTGCAAAGCGGGCGCGCCGCCGACGTTGATCGCGTTGACCAGAATTTGCGCGGGATTGATCGGGGTCGCTCCCGTCTGGTTCGGGCCGAGCATGAAGTTGGCGAAGACCGCGCCGCCGATCGTCGTCCCCCCCGGACCAAGCGCGAGATAGTCAGCCAGCGTGATCGGGACAGCCGGACTGCGCAAGACGGTGAAGAGACAAGTGGCGAGGACGAGGAGGGATTGTTTCATATTTTAGGTGGCGTCTCGTTTTCCCACCGCGGCTGCGCCCGCCGAAGTCATAAAAACACGGTCGGGGAAGACACATCCGGGGGGACGCTTCTAGTAGTTATGGTCCGTCGCCCGGATTGTCACGCCTTTTCGAGCGTGCACCCCGCCGAACCCGGTTTCGAGAAATTAAGGCGTCGTCAGGGTGACGCTGAGTCGGAGAAACTCCCTGCTATTCCCCGACGCGAGCGGATGCGTCGAGCGAACCGTGACAGTCTCGAGGCTTCCCGGTCCAGGCGCGGTTCCGACCGGCACGATGTCGGCTGATGACCATGCGTTCGGCAGCACCGCGGTGGCCCGCTCCGGTGTATAAACGATGTCCGGGCGCGCTTCGCTGCCGGTCGGCTTGGTGTAGGAGAGGCTCAGGTATTTCTGACCCGCTGCTTCCACGAGGCCGCTGCTGATCCCGCGCGGGCCGCCGACCGCCGTCGGATCGAGGCCGAGCGCGTATTCGAGCAGATTCGAGAGTCCGTTTCTGTTTGGATCAGCGGTCAGGGCAGCGTTCGCGCCGGTGAGTCCGTAGCTTGCCGCCCAGTTGCTAAATGTCACGGCGCCGGGTTGGAAATCTGTCAGCCGGAGTGTCTTGCCACTGTCGGCCAGTTGGACGAGAAACGTGCCGGTACTGCCGAAGATGGAGACCCGGCTGCCCGCGAGGTTGGTGGTGATACCGCCAGCTGCTTTCACGACATCGAAGGTCGCGGCTGGCTGCACCCCGCCGCCGAACCCGTTCAGGAAGCGAACGCTGAGTGCGCCGTTCATCGTGCACGTGCCGCTCACATTCACGACGTCGTATTGCGTGCCGGCAGTCGTGCCGCCGATTTCGATCTCGAGCAAGCCACCAGATTGCACGTTAAGATTTCCGTTCCACGTCAGCGTCCCAACGGTGCTGCCGGGGAGGAGAGTGCCGCCATTCTTGATCAAGCCCGGTCCGGTGAAGGTGCCGGCGCCTGCGATGATGCCGCCCATTTCGGCGATGATGCTGCCCGTCCCGACGCGGGCATTTGCACCGGTGTCGACAAAGATCCGTCCTGCGCGCGGATTGATGCTCAGCGCATCGACTTTAGCCATGAGCGCGTCGAGTCCGCGAGTGCCGGTCAGCTCGTCGAGACTTCGGCGCGGAGCACGCTGCTTTGGCCGGGCTGGTGCATCAAAGCTGCTGCCGAGATTATTCCCTCCACCGGCTGCGACGAGATTCCCGGCACCGGCTGCGACGAGGTTCCCCCCGCCCGCGGCGACGAGCGAGCCGCCATCATTTCCGATGAGACTGCCGCCGTCGTTACCGATGAGCGTGCCGCCATCATTTCCAATCAAAGTGCCGCCGTCATTTCCGATAAGACTGGCGCCGTCGTTACCGACGAGCGTGCCGCCATCATTTCCGATCAGAGTGCCGCCGTCATTGCCGATCAGGTCCGCCCCGTTTGACCGCACAATGCTTCCCGCGCCAACTGCGTTGATGGTGCCCGGGCCCGTTACAGCAATGCGTGCTGCGCCTGCCAGGTTCACTTTGCCGGCAGCCGCTGCTTTGACCGCATCAGGATTCGTCACGTTGTAAACCTGTCCGCTTGCGAAAGTCATCTTGAGAGACGAGCCGGCTCCGCTTGCTTGGAGTCCCCGCGGCAGGTTGTTTGGATCCGTGAACGGCGTCGTGCCGAGATCAATCACTGCGCCACCGCTGACGGCGACGCCGCCATTGCCGCTATAGGTCTTCAGGAAGTTGACGGTGCCTTTGATGAATTCGAGAAAGCCTTCGTTCCGGAAATCAATGTTGAACTCGGTAGTCGCGTTGCTGTCGTGCACCAGGCGGCCATTGGCCATGTTGTGAAACAATGTGCCGGGATCGCCTTTGATTCCCGGCGCGCCCGGAGCGCCCACTTGGAATGGGATGACGAAGCGCGCATTGTTCAGGAAACGCGCGCCGTTCTTCAACTCCAGCGAACCGCCGACTGCGTTCCAGAGGGAGACGTCAGCAGTGCCGAAAGTCTGCAAGGTAGTCCCGTTGATGATCTGATTGCCGCTTTGAAAGACGAAGCCGGTGGTAGTAAGTGTGCCGGGTCCGCTGACGGTATTGTCGCCGTGGAAGGCAACCCGCGCACCGGCCGCGATGGTCGATTCCACTCCTGGCGTCGCGGGATCGGCCTCGAACTGGAGCGAGGTGTTCACGAAATTCACGTAGCCGGTGCCGGGAAATTCCACCGCCTGGCCCCGCGTCCGATAAGGCGTCGCTCCGGTGAAGGTAATTTGGGACGCGGGATGATTCGGCCAGATTTTCGCGGTGCGATTGAAGAGTCCGCCTTTGTCGAAGGTGACTACCGCTCCGTTTTCCGCGAAGAGCTGACCCGCAAAGTCGAAAGGCCAACTCACCGTCCGGCTGGCGTAGAATCGCGTCTCGGAATTTCCCAAGGTCCGGAAAAGCCCGGAATTATCGCCGCCGAAAGTAGGACTGTCGTAGATGCGCAGAAGGCCGCTGTTTTCAAAGAGCGCGCCAGTGTTTAATTCCAGCGCAGAGCTCGCGCGGATTTCCATGTTGCCCGCGTTCCTCAGGCTGGCGCCCATTTGAAAACGCAGCAGCCCGCCATCGAATTGGATCAGCCCGATGGAAGTCGCGGCGGCGTTGAAGCGGACTCCGTCCATGATCGAAGGCGCCGAATAAGGATGAAACCGGAGGTCCTTGGCCACATCGACCACGCCAGTTCCCGCGGCCGACGAGGAGTTGTTGAATTGCAAATTGTCCGCGCTCAGCTTCGAGCTTGGGGTCAAGGCGAGCGAAGAATTGCCGACCATCTGGAAGAATCCCAGCCCCCTGGAGGTGTTCGCCTGGCCTTCGAGCGTGAGCACGCTGTTCTCGAGATAAAGCTGGGTGCCGTTGGCAATGGTGGCGGCGCCGTTCTTGAAGGTGCCGCTCTTTTTCAGATGAAGAATTCCGCCGGTGACGTCGATGGTCCCCCCGTTCTCGTTCAAAAAGGGCATCGCGAAGTCGTTCGTCTGCGCGTTCCCGCCGCGCAGGATTCCGGAGGAGGTGTTGGTGAAGAGGGTGCCAGGGGCGCCTTCAATCGTATTGATGTAGCCGGACATGGTGACGGTGCCGCTGTTTTCCCACTGCGCATTGTTCGTGAAAGTCAGGGCGGGAGCGCCTCCGAGATCGACCAGCCCGGTCGAGCCTGCCAGGTTGATCAGTTTCAACCCTGAAAGTGAAATGGTCGATGGGTGAAACCTCACGTTGCTGCTGATCTTGAGGGTGGGTTTGACGGTCGGCGAACCGGGCCCTGTGACGGAGGCGCTTTGCAGGTTCAGATTCGAAACTGTCACGTCCGCGGCATCCGCCAGCGTGATGGGGCACGCCATCCAATGGTTGCCGACACCGTCGAGAACGTTTGTGCCCGAGAAGGCGAAGGGCACCGCTCCTTGAAAGGTGAGGTCCGTCCCAAGGGCCGCGGAGAAGGAAGCATTGGGCGCCTGTGCGATCATCCCGCCGCCGAACCACCGCAAGACCCCCGCGCCGGTGCCGAGAATCATTGAGCCGGTGTTATTCAATGACGTGAACATGGAGTAATCACCGGAGCCGACCTTCGTCACATTGCCTCCGTTGATGAAAGTTGAGCCGCCGTTGTTCTGGCCGGTGAACGTCTGCGTCCCGCCGTTCCCACCGCCGATGATGGTCCTGCCGGCATTGGCGAAGATAATGCCGCCGCTGGCGGTCAGATCATTCAGGATCTGAATCGTTCCGCCGGTGGTGAAGTTGTTAGGCGTGGTGGGCGCTTCCGAATTGACGCTGCCTCCCGCAATCGAAGTGGCGTCGAAGATCACGGTCGAGGGCCCTCCGGACGTCGTCGCCTGAATCGAGGCGCCGGTGTTGGTGATCCCGAAGGGATTGAAATAAAGACTCCCTCCACTCGTGGCTTTCATGACGCTGCCGGGCGAATTGGTCAGGGTGGTCGGAACGAGCGCCAGCGTCCTCCCATTCACGTCTGCGTTGATGAGCGAGTTATTCGTTAGCCGGAGGAAGCGCTGCGAGCTGCCGAAACCGAAGCCAACCACACCGAAGCCGCGCAGGGTTTGCGCATCGAGCGAAAGGAACGCATCTGCGTCGCCCGCATCCAGGCGGGAGAAAGTGGCACCCAGAGTAGCGTCTCCGAGGATGATGTCGCCCCCGCCGGTTAACGAGGCGTTTGGCTCCCCCGCACGGCCGATGAAAAGGGTAGTATCGTTGCCGGAGCTGCGGAGCTGAATCTTTCCTTCATTGCGGATCGTGCCGACGAGCCTGGCAGCCGCCGCGTTGCGAACGATGAAAGCACCTTGCGAGGTGAGGCCGATGCCTGGGCCGAACAGGGTGGCGTTGCTGAGATCGAAGGTGCCGTTGTTCAGATTGAAGGTCGCATTCACGTTCCGCAGCGTGCCGCCGGAGACCTCGGTGGCCGTCTCGAACTGAACGGTGCTGTTTGCCCGCGCTCCAATGAGGGAGCCGCCGTTCGCAATCGGTGTGTTCGAAGAAAGCTGCAGGATGCCGCCGTTCTCCGCGCGAAGTGCGCCCTGTGTGTTATTGAAAGCGCCCACGCGCACGTTTAAGGCCCGTCCCGCGGCGTCCGCAGTAACGGTATCCCGATTGACAACCGTGAGTTGGCGATTGCCGCTCCCGAGGTTACCGAAACCGTGGATCAGGTCATCGGCGATAGTGAAGGTCGCGCCGCCGAAACGCTCGACCAGGTTCGCCGTTCCGGTGAATCCGTTGAGGACGTCGCCGAGCTTAACGTCTCCCTTCACGACTCCATTGCCGGTGAGCGTCACATTCGGCGCGGCATCCTCGCCGAGGAAAACGGTGGCATCGTTGCCATTGGATTGAATGCGCAATGTGCCTTCGTTCGTGATCTCGTTCACCAGGCGCATGGTCTCGTTGCTCGCGACGGTCAGCTCGCCGCGGAGGGTCATCCCAGTGCCGGGATTGAAGAGCGTCATCCCATTCAAGTTGATCGAGCCGCCATGGTTCCAGATGAGCCCGCCGTGGATGCGGCCGAAGCTGCTCACAATCTTTCCGCCGCTGAGCGCCTCGATTGTGCCGCCATTGTTCTGGACCGTGTTTTGAATCCCGAGTTGCAGAATGCCGCTATCCTGCGCGCGCAGAATTCCGCCGCTTTGGTTGTCCAGATTTCGGAGCAACAGCTCCATCGCCTCGCCATTCCGGTCCGCCTGGAAGATGCCGCGGTTAGTCACCTCCGGGGCGGCACTGGATGAACTAGCGCGGACGGAACCGCGCCCGCGAATCGTCTGGTTTTGGATGAGCCACTTGCTCGCCGCACCCCCGAAGGCCGGGTCGAGCCCGTTCGGAGCTTTATCGAGAATCACTTCGCCACTCCCAGCCAATGTGACCGTGAGGGCGGGGTCGTAGCTGGGATTAGCAGGCGAGATAATCTGGTTTTGCGCGCCGCTCACCGTCATCACGCCGTTGTTCGTGACGGTGCCATCGAGCGTCAACACGCCAGTCATTTGGGTCGGGCCCGAGGAGGTTAAATTCTTCCAAGTCGCTTCACCATTGATGCGAAGCAGGCCACCATTGGAGGCAGTTAAGTTGCCGCCGGAAGTAACAAAACGGCCGCCGAAGTCCACGATCGTCGTGTTCACGGAAGATCCAATGCCGTCCGCGGTGATCAAACCGCCGGCGTTGTTCATGTCGCCCTGAACGAAGCGCAGCAGCCCTCCGTTCGTCGCCTTCATCGTGGAGCTGTTCGTCGCGCCGAAGGTGGCGAACTGCAACGCTTCACCGGTGATGTTTGCGTTCACCAAGCCGTTGTTGAAAATCGGGAAAGCATTGCCGCCCGAGTTCGAGCGGCCGAAGAACGCCGTGCCCTCGATGGTTACGTTATTCGTCGTGTTCCCGAGAATCTCCGGATGCCTTCCCGGCTGACCCAGCAGGAGCTTGCCAGTTCCGTTGAGGAACTTGGTTCCGGTCAACTGGTTGCTCAGTCCACCGTCCGAGCTGCCCGGCAGGTAGAGGGTGCCGTTCAGGAGAATCTCACCCGCACCTGCGAAGGCCGAGCTGTCCATATTCAGCCCCGTGGAACCGTCGCCCAGCTCGACGCGGTCGCCGGTGTCGATGCGGAGGCGGCCAAGCGTCACTCCGTAGCCGACGCTGGGAACCCCGGAACTCAACGTGACGATGGAATTGGTCCCCGACTGACTATCAATGTAGACATCGGCGTTGGCGGAATTGGGCACGCCATTGGTCCATTTCGCACCGTTGGGCCAGGTGCCGTTTCCGGGAATCCATGAGGTAGCGACCTGCGCGTCCGCTCGTGCGGTACCGAGCAGAAGAGCGCCCACGGCAAGCAGGCCGGCGGTGCGAAAAAAAGGACGAAATGCGAGCGATCCGGTTTTGGTGGCCATAAGACTTGGGTGGGGATGACCGGGTGTGCGACCGCTGATGACGTCGCCACTCCACACCAAGCCTTTTAAGTAGACGCCGGAAAAAAAGCGGCGCCGGCTCAAATATTCCCAAAAACTTGCTGTGCGATGACGAGGCGAGAAATTCGTGAGGACTCCGCGCGGCTTTCCGGCACACGACTCTATCAACGACGCGTTCGCCCACCCCCTTCGCCAAGCGATCCGAGATGCGAATCCCGACTGGGGAGTTGGCGGTTTCCAGCTTTCTACGCGGCTGCCACCTTACGAGCGCCCGGAAAGCTATGCGCATCACGGGCCTTGAGATAAGGTGGATCAAAATGGCTGGAGGCCTACCCGCGCCAGTCAACATTGGGGTGCGTGATTTCGCGACCAAACGAAATATGAAACCTCACAGCCTTCGCCTACTCACAGCCGCGGCGATCCTCTCCGCCGTCTCCGCTCCGGCCGCGACGCTCACCGTGACCAGCGCCGCCGATGCGGGCGGAACTTGTCCCGGAGCGAATTGCACTCTTCGTCAGGCCATCGCCACGGCAGGTGCGGGCGACACGATTAACTTGTCACGCTTGGCTTCCTGATCGGCGACCCGAACGGCGACGGGAATGAAAACTCTGGCGATGCCACAATCACGCGCGCGCGTTCCGGCCAACCAGCCAAACGCGACGAACTTCCGCACCGACTATAACCTCGACGGCTTCATTAACGCCGCCGATGCGACAATCGTGCGTGGGCGATCGGGGATTTTCATCCCATAGCCACCGCGAGGCCTGCTCCTTCAGCCGTCTGAACGACTGGTCGACAGGAAATTTCCGTTGTCGTACGCTGCCTAAGTCGCTCCTGCACACTCAAAAATCTCTCTGGGGCTTCCGGCCTATCCGGAATCAGAGGGGCAGGTGCTTCGCAGCCGAACCGATCGTTGCCTGAATCATATGAAACAATCCTGTCTCAGTCCTGCTCGCCTTCGTCGTTTACAATTCGCTTCGCTATCCGTTGCCGTCACGACGCTCCTCTGCGCGGCGCGATTGGAAGGGGCTCTGACCATTTCACCCAGCACCATCGCAAATGATTACACAGGCCCGGTGAATCTAACGATCACTGGCCTGGACAGCGCCGGGCAGACGGTGGTGGTCGAGGAATTTTCCGACGGAGACGGCAGTGGGACGATCACCGCAGGCGATACACTGCTGCGTAAGTTTAACGTGACCGATGGGCAGGTGACCACGATCGCCGGGGTGCGAAACCTAAATATCCCGGGGGACGAGGACGGGGCCGCGAATGGGCAGATTCAAACGCGCCTCCTCTACAGCGCGAACGATCTCCTGGCCCGCATCGATGGCGGGCACATCTTCCGGGTGTCGCCCAGCGGGGCGGGGTTCGCGCCTTTGACGGCGAGTTTCCCGGTGACGCAACGCGACTACGCCGGGAGCGGGATTTCCGGGACGGTGGTGGGTGGAAGCCCGACGACGGGGCAGCCGGGCGCGCTCGTGCTCGTGCAGACCGCGGGCAGCGATGGCGATTCTTTCGCGCTCACGATTGCGGGCTCCGGAGGCGCTTTTTCGATCAAGGTGCCGGCAGGCCGCTATCAGATCATCGCGGGGAGACCGGGGTTCGTGTTCAACTTTGGGACGTCGCCAGTACTCACGGTTCCGGTGGGCAGTTTCGTGACCGGCCAGACCGAGACGCTGGTGACGAGTGCGCGCACCATCTCGGGGAAGATTCGCGATACCGCGACGCTGGCCGGTTTGCCGGCGATCGTCATGGAAGGCTTCTCGCAGACGGGATTTGTCGCGATCGCGGCGGGCGATGCTTCCGGGAACTACGTCATGGACGCGACGGCGGAGCCCTGGCAGGTGAACCTGGACGAAACTGGTGTCTCGCGGAGCGGTTATCTGGGCAAGCAGACGATCGAACCGAGCGCCGTGACTGTGACCGGATTTAATATCGATCTGCCGCGGGCGACTTCGCTCATTTTCGGGACGATGAAGAC
>JBKJKL010000038.1:0-4543 GCA_046597485.1 Chthoniobacterales bacterium | reverse complement strand
AGCTCGACGGCGCGCTCCAATTTTTGCAGACGCTCTGCCTCCGAACTCTGAGCCTGCGCGTGCACGGCGGTATTCGAAGTTGCGAGGAAAAGGATGACGGCACTGAGAACAAACCGGGTGAGAGGATTCATGGCATTTTACAAAGGTTGAGGCTTTCGGAACAATCTGACGGTCTTTAGACCGTTATCGACGAAAGGTGTCAAGCTGTTGTAATTTCGAAGAGAAAGAATTGCGCGAGATTCCATCGTCGCTAGCCTTAGTTTACCCAGCAGCGCGCCAGAAATGAAAGACCATCTCGAGTCCGAACGCTGCGCCCGTTACATGAAAGCGCTCAGCGAAGGCGATCGTCTTAAGATCGTGGAGACGTTGCTCGACGGACCGCGCTCAGTCGGCGAGGTCGCCGAGATCATGCGTTCACCGCTGCAAAATATCTCGCATCACCTGCGCTGCCTCGCGACCGCGGGTCTGCTCAATTCACGGCGGGAAGGCAAGTTCATCTACTACGCGTTGAATCCTAAAATTCATCGTAAGGCGACGGCAAAGATTCCCAACTCCGCCCTGGAGTTTGGCTGTTGCCGAATTGAACTGGGCGGCTGACCTGACGGTTGAGGCCGACCCCACTCGTTAGGCATCTAGCCTACGAGTCATCAGAGCGTCGCATCGTGACCTTTGTTTCTCCGGAGGAATGACATCCCGAGAATAAGCACAAAGGAAACGGCGAGCAGAACCAGAGCGTAGGCGTGTGCGAGGGGGTAGTTCAGCTTTTGCACTTCGTCGTAAAGCGCGATCGAGGCGACCCTGGTCTGGCCGGGGATGCTGCCGCCCAGCATCAGCACCACGCCGAACTCTCCGATGGTGTGCGCGTAGCTGAGCACGATTCCCACAGAGATGCCGCGACCGGCAAGCGGCAACAAGACGTGCCAGAAAGAACGAAACGCCGAAGCGCCATCGATCCGGGCCGCATCGAGAACTTCCGCAGGCACGGAACGCAGCGCGGCTTGAAAAGGCTGAATCGCAAACGGCAAACTGTAGATGACCGATCCGATGACAAGGCCGGAGAAACTGAAGGCGAGAGCGTGGCCGGTGAGCGATTGCCACCAAGCGCCGAGCGTGCGTTGCGGCGCGAAAACCACGAGCAGGTAAAAGCCGATGACAGTGGGCGGGAGGACGATCGGCAATGTGACGAGCGTTTCGATGAAAACGACTCCGCGCCACCGGCTGTAGTTCAGCCAATGCGCCAGCGGCAAACCAAGCAGTAGGAGGAAGAGCGTGGCGACGAAGGCCAGCCGCATCGTGAGCCAGAGCGCCTGCCAGAATTCCGCGGGCAGATGCGTGAAGACGCGGGCCGTCTCTGCCATCGCGTCTCTATTGCGCCAACCGGAAGCCGTAACGATCGAAGATTTTCCGCGCTTCGGCGGAACGCAGAAATTCGAGGTATTCCTGCGCGAGCGGTTTCGTCAGTCCACTTTTGGTCAGGACAACACCTTGCTCGAGCGGTGGATAATCTTCCGCGGGAATCTCGAAGTAGTGCCCGACCTTCTCCAGCTTCGGCGAAAGCACGAGCGAGAGCGCGACGATGCCGACACTGGCGTTTCCGGTTTGCACGAACTGCACGGCCTGCGAAATATTTTCGCCGAGGACGAGGCGTCCCTCGGTTTCCGTCCAGAGTTTTTCGTGCTCGAGCGCGGCCTTCGCGGCGCGGCCGTAGGGCGCGTGTTCGGGATTGGCGATGGCGATTTTCTTCACTAGTTGGGCGTCGCGCAGAACGCTGAGGCCGCGCGAGACATCGATCTTTTCATCAATGCTCCAGAGGACGATCCGGCCGATGGCGTATTGCGTCAGGCTTGCTTCATCCGCGAGGCCGGCCGCGACTAATTCTTTCGGGTAACTCATGTCCGCCGAGAGAAAGAGATCAAACGGAGCCCCGTTCTTGATTTGCGCGAAAAAGTTACCGGACGATCCGTTCGCCACTTTCAGGACCGCGTCCGGATGGCTTTTCTGAAAGGCGGCATTTTGCTCTTCCAGGCAATAGCTCAGGTCGGAGGCGGCGGCGATGGAGATCTCTTCGGCTAAAGCAGACACGACGAAGAGTAAGAGAATTAGACCGACACCGGCATGCACAAATCTCATCGGCGCAGTGAACGGTTTGCCTAACGAGTGATTGGCGTAGGGGGAGGGGACGAACGGCGCGCTAGCAGCAACTCCCGCCGTCGCAGCAGCTGCTCGCGTCGGTGGTGACGTTGTAATCGTGGCCCTTCGTTTCTTTCGGGTGGCGCTGGACGGTGCGCGAGCAATCAAAGGGCTTTGCCTCCGCGAACGGGATTTCGTTCAGCGGCTCGACGAACTCGAAGAACTCCCGGTAAGGCGCCTTCGCGTAAATGTTGTAGGTCTTGTCGCAGACCGCGTAACGCTGCCCGCGCTCCATCCGGTGGCCATCGTCGTCCAGCACTTCGCGGAAGGGACCACGATAAACGACCGCCTGGTTGCGTTCGAAGCAGGGACCTTGTTTGCCCTTGAACGCCTCGACCGTGACGGAGCGGAACTCGATCCCTTCGACCGTCTGCCACGGGGTGGCGTCCCGTTTTAAAATCTGGATGCCGTAGAACCCAGCGTCGCTGAAGGCCTGGAGAAATCCTTCCTCGGTCAGCGCACCAGAGATGCAGCCGCTCCAGAGGCTTGCATCGTTCTGCAGATGCGGCGGCACTTCCTCGTCGCAGACAATATCGGAAATGACAGCGCGGCCGCCAATTTTTAGGACGCGGAAGATCTCGTCGAATAACTGCCGCTTCGCTTTCGCCTCGACGAGGTTGAGCACGCAGTTTGAGACGACCACATCGACCGCGTCGCTCGCGACAAGCGGGAACTTCACCCGGAGGGCCTGCGCGATTTCATCGGCGCGGAGGAAGGAGGCGGCATCGGTGATCGGGTTCGCCTTCAGTTCTTCGTCGAGCTTCTCGAGATCGAGCGCGAGGTCCTGGATGCGGCCTTTGCGAAATTCAACATTCGCGTAGCCGATTGCCTCCGCGACGACCGGCGCGTTCCGGCGCGCGACCTCGAGCATCTCGTCGGTCATATCGACGCCGATGACGTGCCCGTTCCGTCCCACCACCTGCGCGGCGATGAAGCAGATCTTTCCGGTCCCGCTGCCGAGGTCGAGGACCGTCTCGCCCTCGCGCAGATACTGGCTCGGATCGCCGCAGCCGTAATCGCGCTCGATCACTTCCTGTGGGATGACCTTGAGGAGCTCGGGTTTGTAATCAATGGGGCAGCAGAGCTTCGCTTCAGTGGCCTGAGCCCCGGCGGCGTAGCGCGCGCGGACTGCTTTTTCGGTATTCATCAATTCCATGTGGAGAATCTTTCGCCTGCTTGATCGGCTTGGACGCTACCGTCTCTCAACTGGATCGGCCAGCGCGATTCCTTGAAAAAAGCGGTCGCGTCGCCAGCTACGGCCGCGCGGCGAGGACATAGGCAAGCACCTCCTGGCCTTGCGCGGCGCTCAGCCCGGCCCGCTTCGACATCTTCGCGACGAGACCGGGCCACTCCCCGGCGGAATGCGCCGCGGGCGCGGGGAGCGTATGACAGGCGGCGCATCGATTCACAAACTGCGTCCGCCCCGCCTCCAAGGTGGCGGACGTGACGTGCTGCCGTGCGCCGGCGCTGACCACCGCCGGTGTGATCTCAGGCGCAGGAGAGCCAGGAGTTCCGCAACCGCCGAGCAGCAGCGCCAACGCGATCGGCGCGGCAAAGGCGAACGACGCTCGCGTCATAACTAGAATGAAACTCCCACGATCGTCCGAATCTGGAAGTTCGGCTCTTCCGTATCCGTCAACTGTGCGAGGGCAGTGGTCGTGACCCAAGTGCGGCCGGCGCGGACGGAAATATTCGGTCCCGCGTAAACGACATGATCTTCGCCCGTGCGCCAATCCGGCAGCTCGAGTTCATGCAGCAACTCCGCGCCGACGTGAAGGCTGGGCGTGATCTCGTAGCTCGCGCCGAGCGTCTGCTGGAATTCGCCGACGCGCTCTTCGAGGTCGTCGCCTTCCCATTCGGCTTCGAGCGACGCGTTGTAAGCCACCACGAACCGGCCGAGATTTTTCTGCAGGATGATCTTCGATTCCAGCTTCACCAGCTTATCGCCGACCTTCAACTCGCCGTAGAGGGCGGAGCCGAGCACCGAGGTCGCAGGATTAGTGAGGCTATAGAGCAACTCGACCGCGGAGCCGGTGTAGACCGCGCCGTTACTGGCAAACGAGTCACCGCGCAGCAGGCTCCAATCAGCAACGTAGATCGCCATCTGCAGGCGGTCAGTCACGCCGAACTCCACCTCGTGGCGGAAATCGAGCTGCCGGTAGCGCCGGTCGCCATCGCGTTCTGTTTTCCAGGTGACCCAGTTCTCGATCTCATACGTACCGCGGGCCGCGGGCGTGGCTTCGTAAACGTAAGTAAAGCGGCGCGCGCCACCGTGGGCGTAAGCCGTCGCGAGCAGAATGGCGCCAAGGCCAAGGACGTATCTGTTCATAGAAGGAAAGGAGCTACGCGACGA
>JBKJKL010000001.1:0-7313 GCA_046597485.1 Chthoniobacterales bacterium | reverse complement strand
CCGCTCGTGATCGACATGCATCGCTTTTACCAGGCAACCACGGACGCAAAGCTTGAGACGGGGGAGGTGGATGGAACCGGGGCCGTTTTCGATCGAGCGAGATTCGAAATTACCGTGACCGCGAGCGAGCGCGGTGTGATCGATCTTCCGGTCACCGTCACGGATGGCAAACGAACGCTCCGCAGCGTGCTGACACTCGCATCTGCGCCATCGCCCACGCATCGCTTCGTTTTCGAGCCGACCATTTCGGCGCAGAAGGTCTCGATCGCTGGGACTTTTAACGGCTGGAGCGCGACGAAAACACCGCTTGCGGGTCCGGACGAAAACGGCGCGTTCGCGGCCGAGGTCGCGCTCGAGCCGGGGCGGCATTCTTACAAGATCGTGGTCGACGGAAAGTGGATGCTTGATCCGGCAAATTCCGAGACGGAAGATAATGGCGCCGGTGACAAGAATTCAATCGTCACCGTAACGGGTGGCGATTCGGAAACACCGACGATCTATGCCGATCGAATCGCGGGCGATGAAGTTATGGTCCGCATCGTCGGCGGCCCGGTCACGCACGTTTCGGCGATTAACGAGCGCGAGAACGCAACGCAACTGCTCGACGCGACGATCGACGGCGATGTCATTCGCGTCCCGGGCAAGACGAATGGCGTGGTTCGGGTCATCGCGGCGGATCGTGATGGCCGCACGACCAATACCGTCCTGGTGCCGCGGGGCGGGGCCGAAGCGTTCCGCTGGCACGACGCGGTCATGTATTACGCTTTCACCGATCGGTTCGCGAACGGCGACCGGAGCAACGATCACCCGGTGGACGATTCGAATGTCGCACCGCCGGCGAACTATCACGGTGGTGATTTGCGAGGCATTCTCGCGAAGATCAATGAGGGCTACTTCGACTCGTTAGGCGTGAACACGATCTGGCTCGCGCCGTTGAACCGAAATCCGGCTCGCGCCTACCGCGAATCGCCGGAGCCGCATCGCTGGTACACCGGCTATCACGGATACTGGCCGATCTCGGCTACCGAAATCGATCCGCGCATTGGCACCGCCGCGGATTTGCATGCGCTTGTGAAAGCCGCCCACGCGCGGAAGATGCGCGTCATCGCGGACCTCGTGCTGCATCACGTGCACGAGGAGCATCCGTGGTGGAAGGAGCATCGCGACTGGTTCGGCTCGCTCGAGTTGCCCGATGGCCGGAAGAATCTGCGGCTCTGGGACGAGCAGCAGTTCACGACCTGGTTCGAGCCGTATCTGCCGTCTTTTAATTTCGCAAACACCGCAGCGGTTCGGGCATTGATCGATAACACGGTCTGGTGGGCCAACACCTACCAGCTCGACGGTTTCCGGCTCGATGCGGTGAAGCACATTGTGCCCGATTTCTGGTGGAAGTTCCGCAGCGCGCTCCGGACGCGGAGCGCGAAGCATCTCTTTCTCGTCGGCGAAACCTTCAAGGACCGCGCCGGCATCATGTCGTTCGTGGGGCCGAACATGCTCGACGGGCAGTTCGATTTCCCGCTTTACGACACGATCAAGGATGTCTTCGGCCGGACGAACGGTGACCTGAAGCTGCTTGATGATTCGCTCGCTTCGTCCGAGCGCGCCTACGGAAAGGAGACGCTCATGTCGCCGTTGATCGGCAACCATGACAAGGGGCGTTTCATGGCCTACGCGGACCACGATCTGCCCGACCCGAGCGGCGCGAAGGAAGAAGAGATCGGCTGGGCGAAACCGCCCGCGGTCGATGACGCCTCCAGCTACAAGAAGCTCATGCTGGCGCAGTCTTTCCTGATGGCGATCGATGGCGTGCCGATGATTTACTACGGCGACGAAATCGGGATGACGGGCGCGGGCGATCCGGATAATCGCCGCGACATGCGCTTCGGCGCGGCAGTGAACGCGGAGGAAGGACGCGTCCTGGCGGCAATGCGGACGCTGGGCGCTATCCGGAAAGCGCACCCGGCCCTGCGGTATGGCAGCCGGCGCACGCTCGTGGCCGACGCGAACAGCTACGGCTTTGTCCGGGCCTATCTCGAGGATCGCGTTCTCTTCGTCCTGAACCGCAGCGAAAGCTCCGCGCAGTTGAAGTTGCACGTTGCACCCGAGTTGGGCGACGGCGGTTATCGCGACGCGCTCGGCGGCACGAAGCTGCAGGTAAAAGAGGGCGAACTCGACCTGGAGCTGCCGGGACGAACCGCGATGTTCGTCGTGCGCGAGTAGCGCTACTCGACGATCTCGAGCGTTGCGCGCTGGTCGTGCCGTGCGGCGGAGCTGGCGAGGAGCGAGCGGATGGCCTGGATCGTCTGGCCATTGCGCCCGATGACGCGGCCAACGTCGCTTTGCCGAAGGACGAGGCGGAACACGAAATTCCGATCGTGCACGCTCTCGGTCAGGACCATTTCGTCGGGGAACTCAATGAGCTCGCGAATGATGAATTCGAGAAACTCTTTCATTCGCGCCGAGGAATCAGGCCGTGATCGCTTCCGCGGGCGCGGCTGGAGCCACCACGGCGCGGTTCTTCTTGATCAGGCTGCGGACGGTGTCGCTCGGCTGCGCGCCTTGCGAGATCCAATGATCGATCCGCTCCATCTTCAGCTTGCTGTTATGGTCGGTCTTCTTTGGGTCGTAGGTCCCGAGGATCTCGATAAATTTGCCGTCGCGAGGGCTACGGCTGTCGGCCACCACCACTTTGTAGTAGGGGCGGTTGGTCGTGCCTTCTCTGCGTAGTCTGATTGAAACTGCCATGTCTTCTTCTGGTTAATTTTTCATCCGCGCCATTTGCGCCATCATCTTCTTCATCTTGCCCGCGTTCTTCATCATCTTGCGCATCTGATTGAAACGCTGCAGCAAATCGTTCACTTCCGTTACCGTGCTCCCGCTTCCAGCGGCGATTCGTTGGCGTCGCCGGGCATTTAAGATGTCGGGCCGCGCGCGCTCCTCGTTGGTCATGGAAAGCACGATCGCTTCAGTGCGCTTGATCTGCTTCTCGTCCACGGAAAGGCCCTGCACGTTACCCAGACCGGGGATCATGCCAAGTATGTTTTCGAGCGGGCCCATCTTCCGCATCATCTTGAACTGGGCGAGAAAATCATTGAAATCGAAGGACGCCGTCCGGAGCTTCTTCTCCATCCGCAGCGCCTCCTCTTCGTCGAAGGCTTCCGCCGCTTTTTCGACCAGGCCGACGATGTCGCCCATCCCGAGAATGCGGCCCGCGAGCCGGTCCGGTACGAAGGCCTCGAACTGATCGAGCTTCTCGCCCACGCCGGCAAACTTGATCGGCCGCTGCGTCACTTCCCGCATCGAGAGAGCGGCGCCACCGCGCGCGTCGCCGTCGAGCTTGGTCAGGATAATGCCGGTGATGCCGAGCGCTTCGTTAAAGTGGGTCGCAACGCTGACCGCCTGCTGGCCCGTCGCGGCGTCGGCCACGAGGAGGATCTCCTGCGGCTTGAGGAATTCCTTGAGCTGCTTGATCTCCTCGATCAAGGCGGTGTCGATTTCCTGCCGCCCGGCAGTGTCGAAAATCTGGACGTTGCCCGTCTGCGTCTTGGCCCATTCGAGCGCAGCCGCGGCCGATTTGAGCACGTTTTTCTCGGCGGGAGAGGGGGTGTAAACCGGGACATCGACCTGTCGCGCGAGCGTGGCGAGCTGCTCGATGGCCGCCGGCCGATGCAAATCCGACGCGATCAGGAGCGGGGTGCGGCCCTGCTTCTTGAGCAGCTTTGCCAGCTTGGCTGAAGAGGTGGTCTTGCCCGCGCCGTTCAGACCGACCATGAGGATGCGGGCCGGCTTTTCGAGATTAAGCGGAGAAGCGTCGCCGCCGAGCAGGGTGGTCAGCTCGTCGTGGAAGATTTTGACCATCTGCTGGCCGGGCGTCACGCTGCGCAGCACTTCCTCGCCGAGGGCTTTCTCCTTGATCCGGGCGATGAAATTCTTTGCGACCTGGAAGTCGACATCGGCCTCGAGCAGGGCAAGCCGCACCTGCCGGAGCGCGTCGTTGATGTTCAGCTCCGTGATGGAGCCGTGACCGCGCAGGTCCTTGAAGATGTCCTGAAGCTTGTCGCCGAGCTGCGAGAACATCCTATTTTTTTGCCGGGGATGGCGCTGCGGCGGCAGGGGCGGCCGGGCCACCGCCGTCGATCAGGAAACTCCAACGCGCGTCGACTTTCTTGCCGTTCGAGGTCGCCGAGATGATGACCGTGACCGACTTGTCGGCCAGCTTCTGCGTTGGCTGGTAGGAGATGGAGTTGGTCGCTTCCACAACGGTCGGCTGCACGAGGCCGACGCCGCTGATGCGCATCTGCACGCTGCCCTTGTCGAGTTGGCCCATGCTGGTCAGGTTCGCCTTGATCAGCGGCATCGCGGTATGAACGGTTTCACCTTCACCCGGCTGTGCCTGCAAGTCGGTCGCGGCATACTCGGCCACCGCGGGCGCGTTCGTCCCACTGCCGAAGTTGATCGCGTCCTCGAAGACCTTCGGCTTGTTCCCTTCCATGAGATAACGGCCTAACGAGTTGTTCGGCGCGGTGTAGGCGAGGTGCTGGCCGTAGACGGTAAAGATCGCCTCATAGCCCGCTTTCATGATGAAGTCGCGCACCTCGTCGTTGATGTAGCCGAAGGGGACGGCAAAGCTGTTCACGCGAATGGCCAGCTTCGACTCGAGGAGCTGCTTCGACGCGATCACCTCGCGCTGGAGGAACTCTTGATATTCCTCCGGGTTCAGTTTCTTCTTCAGCGTTTTGTCGAAGGCTTTCCGCAGATCCTGGTGAGTCGCGGAGTGCGCCTGGATGTCGGCCCCGGCATCGCGCATCTCGGCCAGCATTTCCCAACTCATGGCCGCCCCGCCGCCAAACTTCATCCCTTTTACACCCTCGGTGTAGATGAAGAGGGTCACGGGGTAGCCATACTTCTTCATGATCGGCCAGCCGACTTCGTATTGCGACTTCCAGCCGTCGTCGAAGGTGATGATCGCGGCTTTCGGCGGGATGTTTTTTTCGCCGCGTTTCCAGGCGAGGAAATCCTGCAGTCCGATGACCGGGATGTTCTTTTCCTTGAGCGCCTTCATCTGGCTCTCGAACATCTCGGGCGTCATCTCGGTGTCGGGACGACGGACCGTCTTTTCAAAGCGGTGATAGCCGAAAATGACGACCTGTGCGTTCTGGTCGATCGCCGGTTTTGATGGCGTTGCGACCGCGGTCGGCGTTGGCGCGACGGTGGCTGCGGGCGTCGGGGTCGCCTTCGCGCTCTGCGGTGCGGCCAGGATGGTCTTGGCCTTGTTGCAACCGGTGAAGGCGAGGGGAAGGGCGAGGGCGAAAATAGCGAGTCGTCTCAGCATAGAAATCTGGGTAGCGCTTTAAATCCCGACAGTAAAAACACAAGTGGTTTTCGCCTTATCGCCTCGCGTCGCATGCCGAAGACGCCGTGCAAACTGCGCGCAAATTGGTGGCGATGCCCGCGGGATCGATTAACTGTGCGCCATGCTTAAGACGATGCCGCGTCTCCTTCTTGCCGCCGGTCTTTTCGCGCTCGCAAGCTGTGAGACGACCGAGGTCGCGGTCAGCCGCAAGAACACCAGCCGCACCTTCACCACCGTGGTGGTGGATGCGGGCCATGGCGGGAAAGACAGCGGCGCGGTTCGGCGTTACGGCCCACCGGAAAAAGTAGTGACGCTCGACGTCGCGCGGCGGCTCAATCGCAAGCTGCGCGAGTCGCAGTTTCGCACCGTGATGACGCGCGACTCCGACGTCTTCGTTCCGCTCGATCAACGGGTCGCCATCGGCAATCGCGCGTCGAACTCCGTCTTTGTCAGCATCCACTTCAACGACGCGCGCCGCCGCGGCATCCGCGGAATCGAGACGTATTACAACTCGCCCTACGCCCGCAGCCTGGCCGAGCGCGTGCAGCGAAAACTCCGCACCATCAGCGGCACGAGCAATCGCGGGGTGCGGACGGCGAACTTCCGCGTCGTGCGCAACGCGACCTTTCCGTCTGTCCTGGTCGAGTGCGGTTTCTTGAGTAATCGCGGCGAGGCGAACAAGGCTGCGATGGCTTCCTATCGCGAGCTGCTCGCGGACAAAATTTCCGAGGCGATCGTCGAGGAACGCTACGGTCCCGGCGTTTACGATGCTCCGCCGCGGCCAGCGTCGAGCGGCCCGGCCGCGGGCGCGCCCGCCACGTTTTAAACGCTCACGCCGGCGGCCGCTGGCCAGGCGCGGAGATTTCCTTTTCGTTCCGCTCGATGCAGACGGCGTGCTCGCTTGGCTTCCCGCCCGAGCCGCACTCGTTCGCGTAGACTTGAGTAAACTCGGCGCCGAAAAGCAGGATCTGCGACGAGTAGTAAATCCAGAGCAGCATGGTGATGAGCGAGCTGGCCGCGCCGTAGGCGGATCCGGCCGCGCCGCTCCCGAGATAAAGACCGAGCGCCCATTTCCCGCCCAGGAAGAGAAGCGCCGTCATGGCCGCGCCGACCCACACGTCGCGCCAGCGCACTTCCACATCCGGCAGATAACGAAAGATCATCGCGAAAAGGAGGATGATGAGCGCCAGATCGACCGTGAGGTAAATGGTGAAGGCGAGCGCGGCTCCGCCGGGAAAAGCGCTTTGCAGATAATGGCTGAACCCCTTCAGGACCGCTTCGATCGTGAGCGAGACGAGCAGCAGGAAGCAAATGCCCCCGACCATGGTGAAGGACAGGAAACGGACGCGCAGATAGGTCATGAACGCGCTCCCCGGTTTCGCCTTCACACCCCAGATCGTGTTCAAAGCATCCTGCAACTGACCAAAAACGCCGCTCGCGCCGAAGAGCGCCAACGCCACTCCGATGATCGTGGCGGCGAGACTGCTGGAAGGTTTCGATGCCGTCTTCGCGATGTTTTGCACGACCTCGACCCCGCTCGCATCCATGAAATAACTCATCTGCTCGGTGATGCGCTCCCAGGCTCCGGCCGGATCCTTCCGGAAGATCATCCCGACGATGGCGAGCAGGACGAGGATGAGCGGCGCGAGCGAGAAGACGGTGTAGTAAGCGAGCGCGGCTCCGAGTTGCGGCGCCTTGTCTGCGAGCCACTCGTTGAAGGTTTGGACGAGGAGCCGCCAGAGCAGCTTCGGGTGTAATGTGCTGAGGAAAGATCGTTCTGCCTGGCTCGTCATAATTTGGTGTGTCTGTCTTCACATCGCGCCGTAACCGGTGGAGGGATGGCGCCGTTTTACGGTGCAGCCATTTGGCGGCTCGATGCGTTTACTTTTGCGATGGATTGGTTACAGCATCTGCAATGGCCATCGCTGGCCATTGCAGATGCTGTAACCAATCCATCGCA
>JBKJKL010000429.1:0-2831 GCA_046597485.1 Chthoniobacterales bacterium | reverse complement strand
GATCCAGACGATCTGGCGGACGCCGGGCGCGCGGAGGGCGCGGACGAAGCGCTGGGTGAAGTTGCTGATCTGCGCGTCGCTCAGTTTTCGGTCCATCCAATTGGTCCCCTGCTGAATCACGACCACCGTCGGCCGGTAGCGGCGGACGAGTCCCTCCACTTTCGGCGTGAGGGTGCGGCGCGGTTTCCGGCCATTGACGAAATCGCGATAGATGGGCGGGCGGTCCGGCGTGACTTCGCGGTAGCCGCACGGGGTGTAGAAGCCGGGCTCGTCGGCGAGCCAGTTCTCCGGGGACGAGCCGCAGGAGGCAAAGGCGATCACGTTCTGCGGACCGAAACGCGCCGCGAGATGCTGCTGCACCGCCTCGCCGAAGGTGCCGACGGAGAGCGAGTCGCCGATGAGCAGGATGCGCGGGCGCGCCTCCGCAGGCGTGATCGCGGGCTTGCCCTCGAGGCGCGCCTTGCCGTGCGCGATGAGCGCGAAGCTGCCGAAAGCCAGGGCGAGCGCGCCTGAAGCAGCGGCGAGACGGAAGATCATTTTTCTCACTGGTGATTGGGGTGGCGCTTCAAGTCTTCGACCCGGATGTAGGGGGTCAGGTTGATTTGGTTCGTCTCGTCGCGCGACTTGGCCGTGCTCCAGAGGGTGCCTTCGAAGGGATGGAGCCGCAATTTGTAGCGCTTGCCGAGTCGAAATTTGTCGAGCCGCTGCGGCTTCATGGCGATGAAGGCGGGCTGCATGACCAGCACCTGCCGCTCGCTGTATTGGCCGTGGACCACCTTCTCCACATTATAGACGTAGGCGACGAGCGACTCCTGGTAGGGCAGGAGCTCGCGCAGCTCCATCGGCTTCGACTTGAAGACGAGCGTCGCCTTCACGATGAGCGGTTCTTCCTTTTTCGGCGGAGCCGGAACCGGGGTCGCGCTGGGCGCTGCGCTCGGTGCGGGCTCGTTCGCGAGCACGGCGCGTTGCGCGACCGGCTCGGCCCGCGGGATGACTTGTTCCGCGCGCGGGATGACTGGCTCCGCTCGCGCGATCGCCGGTTCGGCCGGCGCGCCGCGCAATGGCATGAGCGCGGCGATGGGCTGCGCGCTCAGTTCCTTCTGCACGATGTCGTAAACCTTATCCGCCCACTCATCCATCTGCGCGCCCAGGAAGTGTTCCTTGTCCGGCTCCATGTGCTGGTAGGGATAGGAGACGAGCTTGCGGCTATCGATCACCGTCACCTCCGGTCCGAGCAAAGTGCGCACGTTTGCGAGCAGGAAATCCTGCACCACGTGATCGACCCGCCCGGAGGTGGGCGGGTTGACCCAGAAGATCTTCTTCAGGTTCGATTCCTCGATCGCCTTCGTTTTGAACGGCGCGAGATACTTCTTCAACTCGGCGGCGTGCTGCGCGTTTTTCACTGTCTTCGCATCGGGGAACAGGCCGAAGAGATTGCTCCCGCTCTGCACGACGAGGATGTCGGGGTTCAACGCCGCGAGCATCTCCTCCAGCTTCGGCACCGGACGCGGCTTCGGAACGTGGCCGGGCTGCATTCCATAGACATCCTCGAGCGCGCGCGGCGGCTGGCCCGCGGCCTCGGATTCAATGCTCCAGTAGCCGCACTGCGTCTTCACGTCGGTATACGGTTTCTGTTTTAGCCAGCTCAACGGGTTCGTCCCGCAGGCCATGTAGGTGAAGGTGGCGGCGACGTTCGGGTCTTCGCGGAAGTGATGATCGAGCCGCTTCCCGAATCCGCAGAGCGCAAGCGAATCGCCGAGGATAAGCACGTTCAGTTTCCCCGGCGGCGCGGGCGGGGCGCTGGCGAGAGGCTGCGGCGTGGGGGATGGTTGCGCGGCGAAAATTGAGAGAGATGCGACTGAGAGAATTGCAAACGTCCAACGTCCAACGTTCAACTTCCAATGTTCAACTAAGCGTCTCCGTTTTGAACGTTGAACGTTGAACGTTGGACGTTGGACGTTCCTCACCTTCTTCATCTAGCGATCGGCTGGACCACCCAGCCCTGGTCGGCCTCGGTCAATTCACGCGCGGCGAAGCACCAGATGACCACTTTTTTCCCGACGAGATAATTCGGATCCGCCTTCGCCCGACGATAAAGGCTTACCCGCACCGCGGTCGCACCCGAGCCGCGGGTGCCGATCAAGTCCGGCGCGCGGCCCAGCTCCGAGGCGAGTTGCTCGAGCAGCCCGGCGCGTTCCGCGAGGAAGTCGTGGTAGACGAGCGTGTGGCTGTCGCCCATCAGCAAGACCGGGCTGGCCGGGTCCGGGTTTATCGGCGAGGCGAGCTGGCGAATCGCGATTATCTCTGGCGCGGTCTTCGTCCCGGAGAGCGCGACAAGGTCACCGGTAATGGCGACCTGTTTCCACTCCGCGGGCAGCTTCGCGCGCGCCGGCTCCGCGGGCAGCAACGGCCGGATCGCCTCCGCCAATTCGAGGGCCGCGACGTAAACGCCTTTGCCCGACCAATGGCTGTCCGTCCGGCAGTAGAGCGGACCATAGCTGCCGTCGTCGCGCTGCTTTGCAAATCCCTTCGTCAGGTCGATCGCGCCGATCCCGCGTTGCTGCAGTTCGGCGAAGAACTGTTGCAAGAGGGGCGCGGTCTCAGTCGGCGCGATCGTTGTCTGGTAGCCGAGCTGATCCGGAAAGATCGCGGCCTTCGGCGGAACCGGGACGACGAAAAGCTTGATCCCGCGTTCCTTCAGTTGCCGATCGAAGTCCGCGATCGCGAGCAGCGGGTCGGCCTGTTGCGGATTGCGCGAGCGGCTGACACGCGCAGCTTCCTCGCCCCAAAACTTTCCCTGCGCGAGGAAGCGCAACTCCGCGGTGAGGAAG
>JBKJKL010000167.1:0-2526 GCA_046597485.1 Chthoniobacterales bacterium | reverse complement strand
TTCAACTACTTCGCCGGCCGGGTCTACACCGTGCCGGGCATCAACTATACGATTGATCCGCAGGATCTGCGCGCCTCGGGCAATATTGTCCTCGTCATCGCGGTCCTTTTCGCGGTCATGAAGGGAACACTCCCGCGACGAGTCCTGCATGGCATGATCGCCGTGCTCAGCGTCTGGGCCATTCTTCTCGGCGGGTCGCGCTCCGGCATGCTCACGCTGCTTTTCGTCCCGCTTTTCATCTTCGCCGTCTCACGGCGCTGGGCGCTTTGCACGGCCACCGCGGGGTTGGCGGCCATTTTGATTCTCTGGGTGAACACCTATCCGAAGGTACTGGAGAATCTGCCCATGCGGGCAGCGCGCGCTGCCAGCATCATGGTCATCGGCGAAAAGCTCGACGTCCAGGAAGACGCCCGTATGAGCAACGACTGGCACCTCGTCGCCCTCCCTCAAATCGCGCGGGAACGATGGCTGCATGACGCCGCCAGCGTCGCCTTCGGCACCGGCATCAAGCCCTATCGGCCGGTCAATTTCTTCTTCGGCTATGAACGCAACTGGATCTTCGCGATGGCGAAGGTCTCGGCGGACATGGGCTCCTACGAGAGCGCGCTTTGGACGGTGCTCGCCGTGCTCGGTCTGGTCGGCGCCGGGCTTTATGGATGGATCGTTCTCTGGGCCTTGCGCATGCTGATCCCGGCGTTGCTCAGACGTCGGCGGCGCGATCTCACCTGGGGCATCCTGCTCTGGGCCGCGCTCTCCTGTTCGCTCTGGGTCTTCCTGATCATTCCCTCCGGCAGTTATCCGAGCGTCGAAATCTTCCTCACCATCCTCGCCCTTGCGACTTTGAATGACGAAGCGAAGAAGCCGCGGCCGCTGCCTGTAGCGCCGCCGCCAGTCGTTCAACGCTCGGAACGCCGGCTCACCCTCGCTCGAGTCTAGGCGGCGAACTCGCGGTAGGCGGCGAGCGTCTTCCGTGCGCAATTTTCCCACGTGAACTGGGTGAGCAACTGAGCGCGTTTCGCGCGGGTTTCTTCCTCCGTGAGATGCAGGACGCCCTCGAGCGCCGCGCGGAAGGAATCCGGTGCGTCCAACGAAAACGCCCCGGGCACGTCGCAGCCGATCACTTCCTCCACCGACGTCTCACGGACGAAAACCACCGGCGTCCCCACCGCATAAGCCTCCAAAGCGGGGAAGCCGAAGCCTTCGATTTCCGACGGCAAGATAAGAGCGCGCGCTTCGCCCACCGCGGCGCGCAGCTCCTTCCCCGGCAGATTCGACCGAGCTTCAATCGACGGGCTGGCCGCGATCGCCCGCGCCGTTTCAGTCGCGACCGCGCCGACGACGAGCAGCTTCAGGCCCGGCGGGTTCAGTGAATTCCACAGCCGGACGAGTGCGGCCGTTTGCTTGTGCGGTTCAAGCGAACCGATGTGAATGACCACGTCGCGCTTCGCGTGCCGCTGCCACGGCTCGTCATCCCAAGGACAGCCCGGATGTGCGACGCGGATCGGCGGCGTGCGAATGCCGTAGCGCGCGCAGAATCCGGCGATGCCGCGCGCGGAAACCTCCGAGATGGTCATGATGCAGTCGAAGCGCGGGACCGACCGCTTGACCGCTCCGATCCAGTAAGCGAAGGCCGCGCGGCTGCGCGATTCCGGATAGCGATCGGCGTAATGCTGCAGGATGACATCGTGCACCGTCCCGACGATGACGCCGCGGCCCGGTCGCAAGCCGGGCAGGAAACCTTTCGGATAATGAAAAAGGTCTGCGCGCGGGAGCCAGAGCGGGTTCAGGAAATCGGCGGCCAGCCGGCCGAAGACGTAATCCGTCCGCGCGGGAAAAACGCGCCGCAGAATCCCCTCTTCGCCCGGATAGGACGAACGCGAGACAAGCACCGAAAGATCAAGCTCCGGCCAGGCACGCAACGCACTTAGCAGCCGAGAAGTGTAGGCGGTCACGCCGCGGGTTCGGTCGCGCGCCGGATTTTGATCGGCGCAGTAAAAGCAGACGCGAAGCGGGCTGGTGCCGTTGGTTGTCGGGCGATGAATCGCGTCGTCGGCCATCTGCGGGGGAAGGTGCAGGCACGCGCGGGGGGACGCCAGAATTATCCGCCTCGCCCGCGCTCGAATTGC
Organism: Chthoniobacterales bacterium; assembly: GCA_046597485.1. Classification (GTDB taxonomy): domain Bacteria; phylum Verrucomicrobiota; class Verrucomicrobiia; order Chthoniobacterales; family UBA10450; genus JACCTI01. The sequence goes on along the minus strand of JBKJKL010000167.1, from coordinate 400 downwards.
GCCACCGGAGGCGACCGCTATCATGGGCGCGTGGCCGCGGTCCTGAACGTCTTAATCTCGCACCAGCCGGCGGCCGCTTTGCGACGCGTCCTGCGTTTTTGGGAAGGTGCGATCGCGGAGCGCTCGCTCCTCCTCGCCTACGGCGGCACGCGAGAAAACTTCGCCGCGCTCGAGTTCACGCCGCGCCTTTTCATCGACGACCCGCGGCTCCGGACGCGCGATCACCAGCGTGAGGCGCAAAGCCTAACCGGTCTTTTCCGGACGGTGCGCGACTAGCTGCAAAGCGAAGGCGCGCGCTTTCAATATCTTCACTTCACGGAATTCGATCACCTCCCGCTCGTGCCTGATCTGAACGCGCGCCAAGTCGATCGCATGGAGCGCGAGCGGGCCGACGTGATGG
>JBKJKL010000464.1:0-5445 GCA_046597485.1 Chthoniobacterales bacterium | reverse complement strand
CGGGATGCGCAGCCTTCTCTTTGAATTACTGGTCGCGTAGCGGCTGGTGTCGATCGTCTTCACCAGCAGCTCGAGCAGGCGGGGATTCGCGACCAGTAATTCAAAGAGAAGGCTGCGCATCCCGTAGGCCTCCACGAAGCGGACAAACTGCGTCAGCGTCCCATCCGGATCGGCGCAATCCACCAGCCACTCGAGGAGCGGCGGGCGCAGCTTGCGAAAGATCTGCCGCGTCCGCGGTGCGACATGGAAACTGCCGCGGCCTTGTCCCAACTCCGCGAGCATCTTGTTCGCACCGGTTTCATCGCGGAAGAAGCCCAGGCCCGGCCCCTGCCCGTCCTGCTCGTGCGGCTGCGCAGCGATGACGCGGTTGAAGATCGAGCGCACGCGCTGCATGTGCCCGTGCAGCGCGGCGGTGAATTCCGCAGGCGTGGCGAACCCGAGACTGCGCGCCAGTTTGCCGAGCGTCTCGGCTTCCTCGGGCACGGTATGCGTCTGCTGCTCGGCCTCCACTTGCAGCCGATGCTCGACCCAGCGCAGGAAACGGTAAGCCTTGTCGAGATCGATCACCTCGTCGCGCGGGAGGAGTTCCAACTCCGCGAGCGCGGGTAACACTTTTAGCGTGCTCGTTTCCTGGAGGAAGGCGTTGCGCGCGCCGTGCAACAATTGCAGCGCCTGCACCACGAACTCGATCTCGCGGATGCCGCCTGTTCCGAGCTTCACGTTTCGCCCGAGATTTTCGTGGCCTACGATGTCGCGCTCGATCCGGCGCTTGATCCCGGCGATCTCGTCGAGCAACTCCGGCGTGGGACTGCGCGGGTAGATAAACGGCTGATGCTCGCGCAGGAAATCGTAGGCGAGCTCCGCGTCGCCCGCGATGTGCCGCGCCTTGATCAGCGCGAGGCGCTCCCACGTTTCGCCAAAGCCGGCGTAGTAGTTTTCCAGGCTTTCGAGCGAGCGGGCCATCGGCCCGGCCGAGCCTTCCGGCCGGAGCCGCAGATCCATGCGGAAGAGCGGCCCGGCGGCGTGCTTCGCGGCGAAGGTCTCGAAGACTTTTGCGGCCAGGCGGTTGAACCATTGGTGATGGCTCAGGGTCGTCGTCACCTGACCCTCGGCGCTATAGAGAAAGATGACGTCGATATCCGAACTGTGGTTCAGCTCCTGCCCGCCCAGCTTGCCCAATCCAAGGACGGAGAACTGCGCGTCCGGGGCACCGAGACGCGTTCGTAGGTCGCGGTCCCAGTGGTCGAACACCGTCTGCACGCAGATCTCGGCCAGTTGCGACAGCTCGGCCGTCGTCTCCTCCAGCGAGGCCGCTCCGGCGACCTCGCGCAGGGCAATCCGCAGCATTTCGCGTCCTTTCCAAAGACGGAGTGCGCGGAAGTTTTCTTCGGCCGCACTTTTGCCGAGATCGGCCAGCATGCGGCGGCGCGGACGGCGAGCGGCGCAGACATCGGGATGCTGCAGCCAGAGCAAAATGGAAGGCTGCAGAACAAGCCGGGACGCACAGATGCTCGAGACGGAGATGAGATTCAGCAGCGGATCGAGGCCGAGCGGGAAACGCTCGAGGAGTTCGCGCAGCGGCGGCGCATCAGCCGGCCAATCTTGATCCAGGCGGCTCAGGGTCCGCTCCACCTGCCCGGGATCGAGAGCACTCCCGGCCATCTCGCGGATCCAGCTCGCCTGCATTCGCGAAGGTAACGTGCGAGCGCGGCGCTCGTCGAACTCAGGCTTTGCTCGAGAGTTTTTCGCGCGCGAGCGTGAGTGTGCGCCGCTCCCGCCGGGTCAGGCTTTGCAGACCGGAGCGGGCAATCTTTTCCAGGATTGGATCCACTTCTTCGGCCACAAACTCGTCCGCATCCATCAGTCGGAAGCGCTCCGCTTTTAGCTTTCGTTGATGGAGCGCGCGCTGGACGAACGACGGCCGCCCAAAGCCGAGCAGATGTGCGTAGACCAGGCCCGCGACGGAGCCGCCGAGGAGCGCGCTTTGCAGCACGTTCCCGTGGCGCCCGATGAGCAGCGCGACCAGGCCGACGATCGCCGCCGCGTAGCCGAGATATTTCGCCTTCACGCGCAGCGGGACGAAAACCACGAGCGCGTCGAGTTCCAGCTCCGGCAGGATGGTCACGTAAGCCATCAAGACCGCCATCACGCCGCCGGAGGAGCCGTAAAGAACTGAGGCCGCTGGCAAAAAAAGCAAGTGCGCCGCTTCACCCGCGAACGCTCCCGCGAGGTAGAGATAGAGGAAATGCCGCTGGCCAAGGATCGATTCCACGTCGCGCCCAAGCAGATAGAGCACGCCGACATTCGCGATCAGGTGAAGCGGTCCGAGATGCATAAACATCGCGGTGAAAAACTGCCAGGCGTAGGCGTCCTGGAGGCCCGTCTCGCTCAGCCCGAGGAACTCGGAGGTGAAGCCAGCCTGCCACGATTCGACGAAAAGCTGGGCGACGAAAGCGGCCACGTTCAGCCCGATAAGGCCGATCAGAATGATCCGCGGCTGCCGCGTCCAGGGCCGGACAAACGACGATGGCTTCCGGCCGATGCGCATGGGAACGAGATTATCGCAGTCGATTTTCGTTGTCACTGGAGGAATGGCGGGGCGCCGCCTTCAGGCCGCAGCCGGCGCGATGACCCGCAGGCCGCGGCTGCGGATCTTAAACTCCACCGGGCAGTTGCCGATGAGCTCGCCATCCACTTCCACCGGCACGCCGCTGTCGCTCGAGACGCGCAGCTTTGTGGTCTGGAAATATTCCACTTCCGGCGAAGTGATCTGCGCGCGCAGGATGACGTCCTGCATGTAGCGAATCATGTCGAGATAGCCGAGGCGCTTGAAGACCAGGACATCGAAAAGGCCGTCGTCGATGACCGCATTCTTGAAAAAAGGGAACGGGCCGCCGTAGAGCCGGCCGTTGCCGATCAGGACAAAAGAGCCTTCCGCGGTCACGGCGTGCTCGGACTCGATCCGCAACCGCGGCGGAGTACGGGCGGAGATTTGCGCAGCGGAGAAGAGGTAGCTGAGCGGGCCAAAGCTGCGCTTTAACGCGCGGCTGGTTTCCTTCACCACCTGGGCGTCAAAGCCCACGCCGGCGAGTTGCACAAAGTGTTTCCCGTTCGCGCTCGGCAGGTCGACTTTTCGGGTGTGGCCATCCTGGATGAGCTGCCAGCAGCGTTCCAAGTCAGTCGGCAGACCGAGCTCTGTCGCGAAGACGTTCATCGTCCCGAGGGGGAGAAGACCGAGCGTGACATTGCTGCCCGCGATGCCGTTGACTACTTCGTTCACCGTGCCGTCGCCGCCGGCGGCCACGATAGTGCGATAGCCTGCTTCCACCGCGGTGCGCGCGAGGTATTCGGCATCGCCGCCGCGTGCCGTCGCGCACATGACCGCGCCCTGGGTCAGTGCCGCAACCTGTGCGTGCCGGCGGTGTGCGCGCTCGCCGCGGGCCGCGGGATTAAGGATGATGGCGGTCGTCTCCACAGGGATGGGTGGCTTTCATCTTTCCCTAAAACTGCCGCTGCGTAACCTTCCGCCGTGAAAAAAGTGAGCCGACTCCTGCTCTACCTGCTGGGCGGGAGCGTGGCCGTTTTCACCGTCCTTCTGCTCGCGGTCAATCTCTACGTCCAGTCGCGCGCCACGCAGACGCGGATCGAGGATGAGCTGAGCCGGCGGCTCGGGACGCGGATTCATTTTCAGCGGATCAGCGTGACGCCTTGGTTCGGCTTGAAGCTGCGCGGGATTACAATTCCGCAGAGCGACTCCTCGCTCGGTCGGGATTTTTTGAAAGCGGACGCCTTCCGGCTTCGCATCCGTTTTCTCTCCCTCTTCGCGCAGGAGCTGGTGATCAAGGAAGTTTCACTCGTCCACCCGACGGTCGTCTGGGCGCAGAACAAGGATGGCAAGTGGCGCATCCCAGCCACGCCTGCGCTCGCGACTTCAGAGCCGGTCGCGCAGCCTGCGACTACTGTCGAGGGTTCGCCCGCAGCGCCTGTGGAGGAAACTGCGCCCGTCGTGGCGCCGGCGCCGTCGACCGGCCGCATTGCGCCGCCTGCCGCCTTCACGCCCGAAGTGCGGCGCGTGACCCTTTCCAACGGCAACTTCCATTTCCTCGCCTCGGACGGACAACCGGTGGCGGCTTTCGAGGGGCTGCGGTTTCGCTCCAGCCTGCGGCACTCGACCGAGCTGCGCGGCAACGCGACCATCGCGAAGATCGCGCTCCGCGATCGCTTCTTTCTCGAGAACCTGACCTCGCCGGTAAAATACGATCGCTCCGATCTCGAGCTCTCCGATATCCACGCCGGCGCGGCTGGTGGCGAAGTGACCGGCAGCTTCGTCATGCAGCAGATGGAACCGGGCTCGCCCTTTACCGCGAAGGTCGCCTTCCGTGAGTTGCAGGCCGATCAGCTCGTCTCGGACGCGGGCGGGCCAAAAGGGATGATCCGCGGCCGGCTCGAAGGCCAGCTCTCGGCCACGGGCAAGACGGCCGATCCGGACGCGCTTACTGGCGCAGGCGAGATCTATCTACGCGATGGCGAGATTCGGAAATACACCCTGCTCGTCGCGCTCGGGCAGATCCTGCAAATCGACGAGCTCTCGCAGCTCCATTTTGACGAAGCGCACGCGAAGTATCACATCGAGCCCGGCGTGGTCATCGTCGATGAGCTGCTCCTGACTTCGCCGAATATCCGCGTGGCCGCGAGCGGCACGATCGGGTTCGACGGCAAGCTGCAGCTCAATTCGAAACTAGCGATCAACGAGCGCATCCGCGCGCAGCTCTTTCGCGGGATGCGCGAGAGCTTTCAGCCAACGGCGGAAGCAGGCTTTGCGGCGGTCGATTTCAAAGTGAGTGGGAGCGTCGGGAAACCGAAGACCGACCTGATGAGCAAGCTCGTCGGGCGCGACTTGAAGGATCTCGGCGGAATCATCAAAGGCTTCCTGCACGGCGGAAAACCGAAACCGCGGCGCGCGCCGGTAAGCGATACGCCGGCCGAGGTCGTCGCGCCGGCGGCCGCCCCCACTGAGCCAGCCACGGAACCGGCGGGCACGCCATGAGAGTCATCGCTGGAAGCGCCGGTGGGATCCGCCTGACCGTGTCCGAAACGGACGTGCGCCCGACAATGGATCGAGTGAAGGCCGCGATCTTTTCCAGCCTCGGCGACCGGATTGTCGGCGCAGAAGTGCTCGATCTTTTTGCCGGGACCGGCGCGCTCGGGATCGAGGCGCTGAGTCGCGGCGCGGCGAGTGCCTTGTTCGTCGAGAATAACCGCTCCGCGGTGCGGGCGATCGAGCAGAATTTCATCCGCACAAAGCTGCGCGGCCGCGTCACGCAGCAAGAAGTGTTTGCCTTTTTCGAGCGTCCCCGGATCAACGAAAAATACGACATCATCTTCGCTGATCCGCCTTACGAGAAAACGAAGACGGGCGGCGAATTCACCCGGCTCCTGCTCGAG
>JBKJKL010000399.1:0-9373 GCA_046597485.1 Chthoniobacterales bacterium | reverse complement strand
AACGAAGCCTAGAATGTTGGAATAACTTCCTGTATGTAGATATCAGAGAATCAGCGATGGTTCTTTTAAGTCATCAGAGACTCGACCTCGCGCCGGGGTCCGCTGCTCCGCAGCGGGACTCCTGAGCGGAGCCGCCCTCTGGTGATCATAGCGCAGTGGTCCCACCCGTTCCCATTCCGAACACGGAAGTGAAACGCTGCAGCCCCGATGGTAGTGCGACGATAGGTTGTGCGAGAGTAGGACGTCGCCAGAACAAAGACCCCGCGCTTGGGAACAAGCCGCGGGGTTTTTGCTTTACCGGCGCAGTTGCGTCTAGGAGGTGAAAAGAGGCCGAATCCGGCATCTGCCCCGATTGCAGATTAATGAAAATTACTACCCTTAGTTTGTCTCTCGTTGCGGTCCTTGCCTTGGCAGGAAGCGCGGTCGCAGCCGGAACTCGAACCTACCAAGTGACTGGGCCGGTTATGGAAGTGACGGATACCATGATTGCGATAAAGAAAGGCGTTGAACGCTGGGAGATTGTCCGCGAATCGAGCAGCAGCGCCGCGAGCCCGATCAAGGTGGGCGACAAAGTGACTGTCACCTACACAATGACAGCCACCAAAATCGAGTCCAAGGCAGACGGGAACGAAAAGCCGAAAGCGTCGACGCCTTCTGCCAGCCCGGCGAAGAAATAGAGCCGATCTCCAAGATCGAGCGGTCGCTTAGCGACGGCGGCCGCTCGTTCCTAGGAACCCCCCCAGCAATCCGCGCACAATTTGCCGGCCAATCTGGCTGCTCGCGGCCCGGGCTGCACTTTTGACCATTGTCTCGGCCAAGCTGTCGTGACGACCACCACGCGCGCCGAAGGTTGGCTGGAAGATTTTCCCAAGCATTGATTCCGAGGGAGGAGTGGCTTCGGGCGCAGCGACGCTCGCGGTCTTTTCCGCCGCTTTCGCCTGGAGCTTCTCGTAGGCGGATTCCCGGTCGACGAACTTTTCATAATGTCCGGCGAGAGTCGAATTGCCAATCGTCTCCTTCCGCTGCTCCGGGGTGATCGGTCCGATTTGGCTCCGGGGCGGGACGATCTTGGCCCGCTGGACGATGGTCGGCGTGCCCGTTTCGTCGAGCGTTGAAACGAGTGCCTCGCCCACGCTGAGCTGGCTGAGGACTTCCTCGACGTTTAGCTTCGGGTTCGCGCGAAAAGTCTCGGCTGCGGCTTTGACCGCCTTTTGGTCGCGCGGCGTAAAAGCGCGCAAGGCGTGCTGCACGCGATTGCCGAGTTGGCCGAGAACGACATCCGGGATATCGAGCGGGTTTTGGCTGACAAAATAAACGCCGACGCCCTTGGACCGGATCAGGCGGACCATCTGCTCCACCTTCGCCCGCACAGTCGGCTCGATATCGGTGAAGAGCAGATGCGCCTCGTCGAAAAAGAAGACGAGTTTTGGCTTCTCTGGGTCGCCGACTTCCGGGAGTCGTTCGAAGAGCTCCGAAAGAAGCCAGAGGAGGAAAGTAGCGTAAACTTTGGGCGCTTGCTGCATGAGCCTCTCGGCCGCAAGAATGTTGACCACGCCGCGGCCGTTTTGCGTCTGGATAAGGTCATCGAGATCGAGCGCCGGTTCGCCAAAGAACTTGTCCGCGCCTTGCGACTCGAGCGCGAGAAGGTTGCGCTGGATGGCACCGGCGCTGGCGGCGGAGACATTGCCGTATTGCGTTTTGTAGTCGGCCGCGTGATCGGCCACGTGCTGCAGCATGGAGCGCAGATCCTTCAGGTCGAGGAGCAGCATTCCGCTTTCGTCCGCAATCTTGAAGACCATGTTGAGCACGCCCTCTTGGGTGTCGTTCAGATCGAGGAGGCGGCCGAGGAGGAGCGGTCCCATTTCGGAGACCGTGGCGCGGACCGGATGGCCGTTTTCGCCAAAGACATCCCAGAAAACGACTGGGCATCCCTCGGATTGAAAATCCGCAATCCCGAGTTCCTTAATCCGCTCAGCAACCTTTGCATTCCCGCCGCCGGGCCGGCTCATGCCCGCGAGGTCGCCTTTGACGTCTGCCATAAAAATAGGTACGCCCTGCCGGCTGAAGCTTTCCGCGAGACTCTGCAAGGTGACCGTCTTACCGGTCCCAGTCGCGCCGGCGATGAGGCCGTGGCGATTTGCCATTTTCGGCAGGAGATAAATTGGCAGCTCTTTCGCCTTCGCGATGAGAATGGGATCGCTCATATCCGCGAGCATACATCTTCACCCGTGGCAGGCGAGAGCGTCATGTGCCGCGCCGCAATGCGGCACCGATAGGAAAGGCGGCCGCCCTGCTCTCTAGGACGTGCCCACGGCTTCTTCTGCCACTGCGGGAACGGCCTCGCCGTCACTGTCCGCCATCACCGGGTCGGGCGGGAGCACGTCGACTGGCGCCGGCGTGATGGACATGATCTCAAACGTTCCCGTGCCTTGGTCGTCGTTTAGACTCACGGTTTCACCGACGCGATGGCTGAGGAGCGCCTGGCCGAGGGCAGCCTGGTAGGAAATAATCCGCCGATCAGGATCGCCATCCCAAGCGCCGAGAATGGTGTATGTCTCTTCCTTGCCAGAGCCGGTCTCGCGGAGCGTCACAATGGTGCCGATCGACACTTGCGCGGTATCCGGATTTTCAAAGCTCGTCCCGCGAGCCTGGGCGAGCTGGATCTGCAGCTCGATTTTGCGCCGCGCGAGCACGGCCTGCATTTGCTTCGCCGCCTTGAACTCGAAATTCTCGCGCAGATCACCGTAGGAACGGGCGACGCCGATCTCTTTCGAGTTCTCCGGGATGTCTTTGTTCACGATCTTCTCGAGCTCCGCGCGGCGCTTCTCGAGGCTGCTCCAGGAAACGACGAGCGACTCGGTCTTTTCCTCCTTTTGATCGCCTGTGATGACGCTCTCGAGCTCGGGATAAAGTTTAATGATGCGCGCGAGAAGCGAGCGCTTGGTCAGCTCATCGAAGACCGGGGTGAGCATGAGGCGGCGCATGCCGTCACGCGCGATGCTCGCATCCGCCCCGGCAAACATGTCCGACATCAGCTCGCGGTCGTCGACGAGGAGATCACGCAGTTTGCTTCCGCGGCTGGTCTCGTTGTGGGCGTCGCGCTCGAGAGCAGACAGGATCGCGCCGAGGAGATCAGGATTCACAAGGTCGCGGAATTCGCCCGCGCGCTCTTTGCAGAGCCAGCCGAGCGTTTCGCTGGTAAGAGAATGTTCGCGGATGCCGCGGTCGAGCAGGCGCCGGAGTTCGGCTTCCTGACCGTTCTCGAGAAACATCCGCGCGATCGGCGGCACGGCGCGGGCGTGATTGCCCTGCATGAGCTGCCAGGCGCGACGCGGCCATTCGTCGCCGAGAGCGGCGGGCAGAGCGATGAGGACGCGTTTTTCTTTCGCAGCCGGAAGCTTCGGCAGGATGGTGGCGAGCTTTGCTTCCTCGTCCTTCAGCACGTGGGCCAGGATTAAATCCGGATCGCTGCTCGTGAGGGCGGGCAGGTGTTCCCGCATGTCATCGCGGGCCATGATCAGCTCGAGGGTGAAGGCTGGATTGAACCGCTGGTTCCGCACGGCGGCTTCCTCAATCGCGTTCACGACCGGCTGCAGTTGCGTCGCCGGATCGTCGAACTCGGTGTGCAGCTTGATAATGTTATCGAGCGCGGCGGCCTGCTCCTTCGGTTGGCGGGCTTGATTGAAAAATGTGATCAGCTCGTTCGCTCGCGAAACTTTTTCGCCGCGGAGCTGGATCGGCTCCGTCTTCTTTGTCGGCAAATGGAAGAAGCCGTCCTTCTTGAGCGACTTCGTCGTGGAGGTCCACCATTTCTTCCAGTCGGCTTCGCCAAAGAGGTCACCGATCATCATCTGGCTGATCTGCGAGATGGTGGCCGAGCCGCCAAGGCTCTCGAGAACGTTGCGCACCACCGCCGTGGGATCGCTTTTTAGCTGCGTCTTCAAGCCCGAGAGGTTGGTCGCTTTCCGCGCGAGGAAATGCTCCGGCGCGAGGGCGGAGAGATTATCCGCGGCGTAGGCCAGCTGCATCGCGTGGCCCTTCTTGCTCTGGAAGTTGATCAGAACCTGGTTGAGCAGAAGATTCCACTCCGCCACTTTGCCGAAGCCCCAGCTTTTGTGCAGGCAGTAGGTGCCCGGCTTCAGTTTTTCGAGGTGTTCGGCCTGTCGCGTGGTCAGCTTTCCTGATTCCACCAGCTTTTGCAGTTCAGCGTCCATGCGGGTTCGCAAACCTACGGGGAAGACCGGCTTGTGCAAGATATCGTGCGGGACGTGTCTCGCATTGTTTCGCCGTTGCGGGCGTAAACACGGCGTGGGACGCTGCTCGCCGTGCCGCTCTGGTTTTGGATCGCCTTCCACATTGGCGTCTTCGTGGTGCTGGCGATCGACCTCGTGGGGTTCAATCGCCGGCAGCACGCTGTTTCCATCCGGGAGGCCTCCATCTGGAGCGTCGTCTGGGTGTTCCTCTCCCTCGGATTTAACCTTCTCGTCTGGCGATTGAAGGGCGACGACGCGGCGGTCGATTTCTTCACCGGCTACCTGCTCGAATACTCGCTCAGCGTCGACAACATCTTCGTCTTCGTCCTCATCTTTAGCTACTTCCGAGTCCGCCCGGAGTATCAGCACCGCGTCCTCGTCTGGGGGATCATCGGGGCGCTCCTCATGCGCGGAATCATGATCTGGCTGGGCGTCGCGCTCGTCTCGCGCTTCGGCTGGATCCTCTACATCTTCGGCGCTTTCCTCCTCATCACCGGCATCCGGATGTTCGTGAGCAAAGGCGACGAGATCGACCTGCAGCACAACTTCGTCCTGCGCTTTTGCCGGCGCTGGCTTCGCTTTAGCCCGGACTTCCATGGCCAGCATTTCGTTGTGAAAGAGGCCGGGCGCTGGATGCTGACGCCGCTCGCCCTCGTCGTCATCGTGATCGAGATGATGGACATCGTCTTTGCGGTTGATTCCATCCCGGCGGTCTTCGCCATCACGCAGGACGAGTTCATCATCTACACCTCGAACATCTGCGCCATCCTCGGCCTGCGCTCGCTCTACTTCGTCCTCGCGCACGTCATCGATCGCTTTGTTTACTTGAAGACTGGGCTGGCGCTCATTCTCAGTTTCGTCGGGCTCAAGATGCTCGTCGCCGACTTCTTCCACGTCCCGAACTGGGCCTCGCTTTTCTTCATCATCAGCGTCCTCACCGTCACCATCCTCATCTCCATCCGGGCGACGAGCGGCCAGGGTGGCGCAGGAAAAGAGGCCTTGCCTGAATTGGGCAAACTCGATTAGCTGCGCGCATGAGAATGCTGCTGACGACGGTGTTGCTCCTGGCTGTCGCCGGGCTCGCGCGCGCGGATATTCATGATCCGCCCTCGAACGCTTATGGACCCACGCGCAAGCTCGGCCGCGGCATCTCTAATCTGCTTTATGGCTGGTCCGAGCTGCCGAATGAGATCGGAAAGGTGAACACGGTCGAGGGCAATTCTGCGGCCGCCGGCTTCGGCGTCGTGCGCGGCGTGAGCCGCAGCCTGCTCCGCATCGCTTCAGGCGCGGTTGAGATCCTTACCTTCCCGGTGCCGATCGTGCGCGGGAGCTATTATCCGATCCTCGAAAGCGACACGCACTGGATCCATGCCGGTTACAAGGAATTCCCGCCTGAGCTCGGCAACGAATCGAAATACCCCTACGCCCGGACCTACTAGTCCGGCGTGCTGATGGCGCGGCTGCTTTTCGCGTTTCCGTTCCAGAAACGGCTGCACCTCCGTTCCCTATCGCGGTGACCGAACTTCAGATCGACGATGTCGCCTTCGGCGGAAACGGCGTCGGCCGGGCCGCGGGCAAAGTGGTTTTCGTTCCCTTCACGATCGATGGCGAGCAAGTGCGCGCCCGCATCGTGCGCGAGAAAAAACAGTTCGCCGAGGCAGAGCTGGTCGAGGTGCTCACCGCCGCGGCGACGCGCGTCACCCCGGAGTGTCCCTACTTCGGGCAGTGCGGTGGCTGCCGCTATCAGCACGTCGATTACGCGCACCAGTTAGAGCTCAAGGGGCGCCAGGTCCAGCAGGCCATGCGGCGGATCGGCGGGATCACCGATGTCCCGATCGCGCCCGTCATCCCGTCGCCGAAGCCCTACGGCTACCGCAATCGCATCACCGTCCACAGCGAAGGTGGCACGGTCGGATTCTTCCGCTTCGATACGCACCATCTCATCGACATCGAGCAGTGTCCGATCGCGCGGGACGAGGTGAACGCCGCCCTCGCGGAGCTGCGCGCGAACCGTCCGCGCGACGGCCACTACACTCTTCGGGCGCGGCCCGGTCCGCGGATCTTCGAGCAAACGAACGACGGCGTGGCTGAGGAACTGGCGCAGCTGATCGAGCAGATGCTGCCGGCCGATCACGCGCTCCTGATCGACGCCTATTGCGGCGCCGGCTTTTTCACGAAACGCTTTGCGTCGAGGTTCGAGCGCGTGGTCGGGATCGAGTGGGACCGCTACGCCATCGCAGCCGCGCAGGCGGGCGCACAGCCTAACGAGACTTACGTAAGCGGCGACGTCGCGGAAGAGCTGAGCCGGCAACTCCTCGCCGCCGATCTTGCGCGCACTGCGCTCATCGCCGATCCGCCCGCCACCGGCCTGAGCCCGGAAGTACGCCGCGCATTGCTCGACCATGCGGTTGCAACCTTCATCTACATCTCTTGCAATCCCGCCACCCTCGCGCGCGACTTGAAGGAACTCCGCGCGGGCTATCGCATCATCTCGATCACCCCGCTCGACATGTTTCCGCAGACGGCCGAGATCGAAGTCGCTGTCCATTGTGTCACGCTGGGCTAGCAACAAAACCGCGCCCGTCTGCACGCATTTCACCGATGGCGCCGGTCTGTTCTCATCATCGGCGCCTCGCAGCGCACTGGCCTCGCCAGTGTGCTCACGAGTGTGGCGGCGCAGCTGCCGGATGAGATAAACTTGGTTATCTTCGGATAGGAAAATATGAAGCCCCCAAAAGTTTTGATCGCGGACCCAGTGTCGCCGCGTGGCATCGAGGAACTCTCGCGCGACGGTGCGCTCGCCGTGCAGGTGCAGACCGGCCTTTCGGAGGCGGACTTGATCACGTTGATCCCGGAATTCAACGGCCTCGTCGTCCGCAGCGAAACAAAGGTGACAAAGGCCGTCCTCGAGGCGGCGACGAAATTGCGTGTCGTCGGCCGCGCCGGAGTCGGTGTCGATAACGTGGATGTTGAAACCGCGACGCGACGCGGCGTCATCGTGATGAACGCGCCCGGTGGGAACACCATCTCGACCGCCGAGCACGCCTTCTCGCTCCTCCTCTCGGTCGCGCGGAAAATCCCGCAAGCCCACGGCTCGATGGCGGCCGGGAAGTGGAGCCGGAAGGAATTTCAGGGCGTCGAGCTCTACAACAAGTCGTTAGGCATTATCGGCATGGGCCGGATCGGGAGCGAGCTGAGTCGGCGCGCGATCGCTTTCGGCATGCGCGTCCTCGCCTTCGATCCCTATCTCGCCGCGACCCGCGCCCGCACTTTGCAGGTCGAGTTGATCGAGTCGGTCGATGATCTGCTACGCGAGGCCGATTTCATCACTCTGCACACCCCGCTCACGCCTGAAACGCATCATCTCATCAACGCCGACCGTATCAGCCGAATGAAAAAAGGCGTGCGCATCATCAACTGCGCGCGCGGCGGCTTGATCGATGAAAACGCTCTGCGCGCCGCGCTGGAGAGCGGCCAGATAGCGGCGGCCGCGCTCGATGTTTTCGAGACAGAACCTTTGCCGGAAGATTCCCCTCTTCGCCGGCTGCCGAACCTCATCGTGACGCCGCACCTCGGTGCCTCGACTGCGGAGGCGCAGGAGAGCGTCGGGATCGAGATCGCGCAATCAATCCGCGCCGCGCTGCTCGAGGGAACGATTCGCAACGCGGTCAACATGCCGAACCTCGACGCGAAGACGCTCGCGATCATCGGTCCGCACCTGCGCTTCGGCGAACGGCTCGGGCGTTTCCTCTCGCAGCTCGCGCCCAGCCACGTCGACCATCTCACGATCAACTACAGCGGGAAGGTGAACGAGGTCGACACAACCGCGATCACCCGCTCCGTCCTGAAAGGTTTCCTGCAAAAAGCGGGCGGCATCGACGTCAACGAAGTGAACGCGCCCGCTTATGCCGAGAGCCTCGGCCTGCAGATCAACGAGACGCGGCTGAGCGCGCTGGGCGATTACACCGACTTGCTCGAGCTGTCTGCTTCCACCGACGGGCGCAGCGTCTCTGTCGCGGGCGCGTTTTTCGGGGCCACGCCGCGCATCGTGAGCATCAACGCGCGACCGGTCGAAGCCCGGCCGAGCGGGGTCGTCTTAATCCTCGAAAACAGCGATCGGCCCGGCATCGTCGGCCACATCGGGACGCTCCTCGGCGACCATGGGGTGAACATCGCCACCATGTCGCTCAGCCGAAACGAAGCGGGCGGGACCGCGCTGACCGTGCTAAACCTCGACACCGCGCCTAACGAGGAGTTGCTCGCCAAGATTCACGCGAACGAAGACATCCGTTCCGCGCAGGTCGTGCAATTGTAAGGTGATACGCGTCCAAGGCGGCGCCGCAGAGCGATTTAGCATTTGAAAACTTCAACCAACTGACTGCTACCCTATGACCCTCACTACCATTCTCGTCACCTGCCTGATCGGCCTCGTCGTCGGTGCCATCGCCAAGCTCCTCATGCCCGGCAAGGATCCGGGCGGCTGCATCATCACCATGCTCCTCGGCATCGCGGGCGCCTGGCTCGGCACCTTCATCGGGCGCGCGACTTTCGGCGGCGATAATTACGTGGCCGGCTGGATCATCTCGATCGTCGGCGCGATGGTGCTGCTCCTGATTTACCGCATGCTTTTTGCGAAGAAGGGCTAGCGGCGACTCGTTGGCTTCACGCCCTTCGCGGCTGGCGATTTTCGCCGCTTTCGCCGGCATCTATTTGATTTGGGGATCAACCTACCTGGCGATCCTCTTCGCGATTCGGACGATCCCTCCGCTCTCGATGGCGGGGGCGCGTTTCCTTATCGCTGGAGCGATTCTTTACGTCGGGGCGCGCTTGGCGGGCGCGGCTCGCTCGAGCTTGGTAGAGTGGCGCAGCGCAGCCATCATCGGCGCCTGCCTGCTCCTAGGCGGGAACGGTGGGGTCACGCTCGCGGAGCAGTATGTGCCCTCGGGCTTGGCGGCGTTGATGGTCGCGACGGTGCCGCTCGACATCGCGCTCCTGAGCTGGCTGTTCGGCATGGCCGATCGGCCCGGAATCATCAGCGCCATCGGACTGGCGGGAGGCTTCCTCGGGGTCGGCGTGCTGGTCGGTCCCGCGCTTCGTTTTTCCGCGCAGGCGGAGTCGCC
>JBKJKL010000300.1:0-5008 GCA_046597485.1 Chthoniobacterales bacterium | reverse complement strand
CGCAAACTTCCGCGCGGATGTGAATGCTGACGGCACCGTGAACAGCAGCGACGTGATCATTGTCCGGTCGCGCTCCGGCACGGCGCTTCCGTACGGCAAGTAGTTCGCACGACACATGCGCCGCCAGCTGATTCGTCAGCTGGCGGCGTTGTTGCTTATGCTTCCAGCTGGCAGCAAAGAAATCGCAGATGTGCGAGTTCGAACGGGGCGGCTGGGGGGGGGCCTGTCCGGTTGGAAATGCACTTTAGGAAGGCACTTGGAAACGGCTCACGGAGATCGCGCGCCGAAACCCAGCAAGCTCGGGATGGTCTAGTTCGCGGCGATTTGCACGGGGAGCTGACCGCGGAGGTGATCGACACGCCGGACGCAACGGTTGATCCGAAAGCCCAGTTTAGACTTGTTAGGCCGGATCAACGCTCACTAGGATCGCACCATGAAAACTACCCGTCTTATCATCCTCCTTGGTCTCGCGGTTCCGGGAATTCTTTTTGCGCAGGGGAAGGACGCCGGCAAACCGGACGCGGCCACGGAGAAAGAACTGATGAAAATGGAAGAAGAGTGCAGCGCGGCCCTGACCAAAGGAGACGCCACCGTCCTCGGCGGGATGCTCGCGGAGAGTTTCTACGCGGTGACGCCGGATGGGAACACCCAAACAAAGGCGCAATTTGTGACCGAGCTGAAAGCCGGCGACCTGAAAATCGAGTCGAACAAGCTCTCCGAGATGAAGGTGCAGTTGGCCGACGCCGATATGGCGGTGGTCACCTACCAGAGCACCGACAAAGGAACCTACAAAGGCAAAGACATCAGCGGGCAATATCGCTGGACGGATGTGATGGTGAAGCGCGACGGTAAGTGGCAGTTCGCCGTCAGTCAGGGAACGCAGATCGAGCAAAAGCCGGCGCAATAGAAGCAGGCGAACATTAGCTCCTCGGGCGGGCGGTGCTGGGGAGGCCGGCCGCCGGAGGGATGCGGGGAATCGCATTTCCGAGGACGGTCCGACCAAGGGTCAGAGGGATCTCCCGAGGCCGCTAACGCGCTTAAATGACCGACTTAGCCTGAAAACCGGATGCGGCGTAGAAGGTCGGCGGGGCTGACTCCATGAAGGAGGCCACGTAGGCGCGGTCGGATTCGTGTTTTGTGTTATCTGAGGTTTTAGACCTCTTTCTAGGCGACCGGCTTGCGGTCGGTGCCCGGAGGGGCCGTCACGGACGCGACTTCGCAGAGGGCGAAGCGCAGGTCGATTTCGTCGGGGAGCTGCCGTGGGATCAGAACGTGATCACCGAAGCCGGGCGGATGAAGCGGAAGTGGCGGCGGTTTGGTTCAGCAATCCGCCATGGACGCCGCCGGCCGGAGTCACAGCAGAATTCGGACTCAAAATTTAACGTTCGCGAAGACGGCTAACTCCTGTGAGTAGGTTAGATTTCTCCTTACGTCACCAACCAGATATGTCACACCAAGTGTCAGGTTCCGATTGAGGCGTGCCGCAGAGAGGTAGCGAAACGAAGTGAGTTGCTGCTTGGACTTCACCAAGTCGGAATAGGCGTAGTTTACCGCAACGCTGGAGACCAGCCATTCGTAGTGGTGATAAAAGAGCTGAAGAAATGTCGTAACCTGATTGCCTTCTTCGCCGGACCTTCCAACATTCCAGAATCCTCCATAGTCCGCTTCTGCTAAAAGAGCCCATTTTTCCGAGATGCCCCAGCGCAGATATGGACCGACTTTAACGCGGTCCAATGCTTCGGAGAAGCCCACCAAGGCTTGCGCACCGAGCGCGAGTTTGCTTCCCAGATAGCGTTCATAAAGAAACCCACCGCCGGACTCGCGCCGATTCGAGTCCTCCTGAAATGACGGACCGAAAACGTAGGTGGAGGCGAGAAACTTTTCGTTCCAGACGAAGTACTTGAGCTGAAGCGGGAAGTCGTAAATCCCGGCGCGATTCAAGTGCAGGATAAAAGTCGCGTAGTCATCGATCTGAAGGCCAAGCGGCAGGTAATCGCGTCCGAAGGACAGTTCTTTTCCTGAGGTCGGTTCACTATCGTCGAGCCGCCATTCTAAGAGCAACTTCTTGAGAAACCAAACGTGGCCGCCGGTCGCGATCAGGTCCGGCCCCAGTCGCGTGTCCTTTAAGCCACCGTCGAGCGCTCCGCCCTCCAAGTTGAGACGGAAGCGATCCCGTTCCCCGAAGAAGATGACCTGCCGATAGAGCGCGGTTATTGTTGGATCAGTTTTTTCATGATCGAGACGTTGGTTGAGGCGCAGTGAGGTGGTGAAGTCGGCCAGGACGTTGCCGAGGCGGCCATCCCACGTCTTGCTAGTCTCCTCGCTAGTTGCCGCCTGTCCGAAGAGCATCGCGGTGAAGTCCTTTTTCGAGTAACTCTGCGCGATATCGATTCCGCGACCGTAGGAGTTAAGCAGCCCGCGGCCTTGCGCCGAGATATGGCAGGAGACGCAACTCGTATAGCCATAGCTGATCATGCGCGGCGTGGCGTCAACCCGAGCCAGCGCCACCAACGCTAATGCGGCAGAGATGGCGAGTCGCCGGCTCCCACAATTTCTTCCGAGGCGAGGTTTGCTTTCCAAGCTTCGCATCTTTACGCGAGAGCTCAGGGCTCCATCAACAGATTACTAACGGTGACTTTGACTTCATCGTTCACCGTCGCTCCCGCATAGGATATCTGTTTCACGCCGAAATCGGACGTTTTCACCACGCCTTCCGCAAAGATGATGGCTCCCGCGCCCTTCTTCTCCGCCTTCGCGTGAAACAACACCGGCTTTGTCGTCCCGCTCATGGTCACCTGAGCCCGCAGGTCTCCTTCCCATTTTGAAGTTTGCCCATTGAGCTTTGCTTGAAAATGCTCGGCCTTAAGAAGGATTTTCGGCATCGAGCCATCCGAGGCTCTGAAAACTTTTTCGTACATGTGCTCATCGCGAAATTTGATCCCGGTCTTAAAGGTCGCTGGGTCCACTTCGAAACCGAGGTTGTGGATGTTGACGGTGTTCTCCCCAACGGTCGCCTCGCCTGTGCCCCTTATGGCGGTGGAAACTCCAGAAACTTTCACCAGCGGAATGTTGCAGCCAACGGTGAAGGCTATCTTGCCTGACTTTGCGGTGTAGGCAGGTTCAGCGCGAAGATCGCCGGACGGAAGCCAAGCCGTCGCGAGAACGACGGCAGCGCAAATGAGCCTGATCATGTCAATCTTCGAGCGATTTTCGGGTCAGAGTTGCGAAAAGATTTATCATTGCCTACAGAATTTGCGCTTGAAGGAACGAGGATCTTCGACAGGCGCGCGCGCCGCTATTCGCTGGTCACGCGGACCCGGAGGAAGACCGGGGTGACAGCGCCGTTGCCGCGCAGGGGAGTCAGGCCGCGGTAGACGACTTCTTCCATGTAGGGGGCGACACCAGGCGCAGCGGAAATTTGTTCCACATTGTTCGTCCAGATAACGAGGCCATTGGAAATCTCCACCGCGTAAACCAGGTTCGGCGCATCGGTGCGACGATCGAAGGCAATCGTCGGATATGGCTTGATCGCGTTGCCATCGGCAGGGTCAGCAAAGTTCATCACGCCAATAACGGGCAGGCTGGCGAGGTTGGACTGGAAAGGATTGCCGTTGAAGGCGAAGACCAGCAGGTTGGCAATTCCATCCTTGGCCAAGTCGAATAAAGGGGCCGCGATCGCTCCGTGAAAGGTCGGGAATTGCGAGGCCCAGGAGGAATTGTAAGGCGTGTCGTCATGAATGGTGATGGTCGCGGCGCCCGGCATTCCGACGAAGTAACCCGCACCGGGTTGCAACGTGATAGTGGCCGTTTCATCAAATTCCGTGGGGTCAGCATCCGCCAGTGGCGTCAGGGTTAAGAGCGCACTGGTTGAGCCATTTGGAATGGTGACTACGCTGGCACCAGAATTGCCGCCTAACGAGTAATCGAAGCCAGACACCCCGGGCGGAGTGGCCGTGCCGCCGAGTTGAAAAGAAACGGGCAGGCCGCCGCTGGGCGCGGCCAGCGAGGAGCTGACGGTCACAGTGACGGGCTGGGCTCCCCTTTCGTAGGCGTCGGCATTATTAAGTACCATACTCACGACCGGGACCTGCGTGGCACTAACGACGAGGTCGTCGAGGCGATTATTCGGCGAGGTGCCGCTCGCGCCGCTGAGGGTGTAGCGCAAGCGAACGGAGGACGCGTTATTGAGTGCAGCCTGCCCGGTAAAATCGACCGTCTTGTCCACGAAGGAAGCCGAGGTGGTGGCTGTATTCACGCCGGGCAAGGTGGTGAAGGGCCCGCCGTTCGCGCTCCACGACCACAGTCCACTGGTGTAACCCGTGCTCGTTCCGCGGGTGGCAAAGGCGAGATTCAGGCCACGATAACCAGCCATGGAAAACGCGATCTCGATGTAGGTGCCGTTGCCGGCGGTGCCGACGAGTGCAAGGGCCTGGCCGGTCACGCCGCCGAAATCGGTCACCGTCCCGCCCCAGCCCGTCAGGTTGATGTTGCCGCTTCCGGCCGAGGCGGGAATGGGATTTGGGTAAGGCACGGTGTCGAAGTTCCACGAGGCGATCGTGACCGGGCTGCCGCCCGTGTTCGGCGGAGTCAAAACGATGTTCAGCTGGATCGCGCCGGAGGCGCCCGCGGTGCCATCGACGGCGATCCGGTAAAGGACCCCGGCGGTGGCCGCGAAGCTGACACGACTCGTTAGGCTGGGGCCGCCGTTGTTATCGCCGGCGATGAGGGTGAGGCTGCTGACCGCGCTGCCCGTGTAGATACCGAGTAACGTGTCGAAGCTGCTGCCGTTCGTATCGATCACCACCGTGCCGGAGGATGGTGCCATCCAATTCCACCAGACGGATTTCCCGCCAGCGTCTCCGCCGTGGTTCGGCTCGCCGGTTTCTTTGGTCGCATTGACATTGCTGCCGCTGGCCGCGACGGGCGAACCGCTTAGGGTCGACGCGGCGGCAAAGCTGTCGTTCGCCGGCGGAGCATTGGTCTGCGCCGTGGCCAGCCAAAGCGAGGC
>JBKJKL010000365.1:0-4901 GCA_046597485.1 Chthoniobacterales bacterium | reverse complement strand
GTGCCGATGCGCTGCAAGGGCGGAACGAGGAGCCGCCGGTAGTGCGCATGTTGCCGGCCAGTCATCCCGATGATGCCCCGGGCCAGTCGCCGGATGGCGGAGTTCCTCGGACCGGGCGGCCCGACATTGACCGGGCGCCACACGATTGGATTGCCCAGGACCTCGCGATTGAAGTCCGCGCCCATCGCAACGACAAAGGCCCGAGAAGCGCCTTTTTTCGCGACCTGTGGGTAGGGAAGCTGGAGAAAAGGACCATCTGCCGCGTAGCTCCGCGTCATTGCCCGAAGCGGATCGAGTGCGAAGCGCGCGTACCAAAGCGAAGCGGCCGGCCATCGAAAAACGACCGGTGCATTTGCGCCAGCCGGCCGCTGGCGCAGCTCCTTCAGCTCACGCGGAACTTGTTCGCCATTTTGCGCCATGTCGTGCGGAGCAAGCTTCGCAAGCGGACGCGCGCTGTCGATGTGAAATGTGATGCGCTCGCGGCGTTATCGGCTAAGGCGGGACGACAAAGGGTCGACGGTGCGTGACCGCGTGGCATTGCCGATCGTCAAAGTGAGAACTGGCAGAGAGCGCACCTCTCGCTGGTTTAGGGAATGAATTGACCAGAACGCGCGCGGACAAGCGTCGCATCGGCCGAATTGATCGTGCCGTCGAGGTTGAAGTCGGAGCGGAAGGTCGCGGCGTCCGCCGCCTGTCCGGAGCGTTTGCGCGTTTGCTGCGCGTCGCCGGAGTTGACCGTGCCGTCGCCGTTCGTATCGCCGAGCAGCAGGCCCATCGCGACGCTCGCATCAGTCAGGTTGGTGCCGTTGCTCACGTCGAAAAGCTTGAAAACAAGGCTCTGCGCATTGGCCACGGCCGTGAGGTTCACTGTTACCTGCGAACCGCTGATGCTGAAGCTGCTCACACTTCCACTTCCGGCGGTCACGCTGGCACTCGTTAGGCTAACGACCGGAGTTGGGAAGGTCACGATCACTTGATGGTCGCTATTCAGCCCGCCGCTGCGGCATTCTACTCCCGCACCGACAGGTAGAGTCAGGTTAATGTCGAAGGCCGAACCGCTGTGCGTTTTTCGCGAGACACTGAAGGGCGCGAGTAGCTCATAGGCGCCGATGTCGGTCCCGTTCCCGCCGACTGCGTTTGCGGTGGAAGGATAATCGAAGGTGCGCGCGAAACCGGGGCCGCGTTGGTCGGTCGTTAAGTTTCCGGTCAGGCCGTTGCTCGAGCCATTGTCGATCGCCGGGCTATTCGGCAACAAGGCGATGGTGAGCGTCGGGCCGCCATTGTCGGCCTCGCGGTTCGGATCAAGCTTCGGGTCGATTGGCGCCTGAGCCGTTCCGACAATGTCATTGTTGGCGTTCGGGTTTCCGGCCGGAAAAGCATTCGCGGCGAAATTGTTGCTGCCGATCAGGTTGAAACCGTGCGACGTAACGCCACTTCCGCCGCCACCTCCATCCACGTCAAAAACGTCCGCCCCTAAACCTTGGTTCAAAGCGATGAGGCTGCTCTTGATGTTGCTTCCAGAGCCAGCCAAAATGCCGCCACCGCTACCACCAAATGCGGCATTAGCGGTGATCGTGCAGTTGGTCACCGTCAGGCCGGGACCGCTGAGAATACCGCCGCCGTTCGTGGCGCTGTTTCCGACCAGCGTGCAGCTGATAACATTCATGGTGCCGCCCACATCGTTGAATAGAGCGCCGCCCGAAGCGTCTGCGCGATTAGCATTGAGCATGCAGCGGGTGACATTCATAACGGAATTGCCGTTGTAAATGGCGCCGCCGCTGGACGTGGCGGTGTTGTGACTGAACGTGCAGTTGGTGACATTGGTCGTGCCGCCACCGATTCGGGAAATCCCCCCGCCGCTCATCGCGGCTCCGTCACTGATCGTCAGGCCGGCGATCGTCACGGCACCAGGCGTATTGATGGTGAAGATTCCGAAATTGGCTGCTTGGGTAGATCGATGCACCTCTACCAGATTGGCGCCGGGGCCGCTGATGGCGACGCCTTCGGTGATAATGGGCAAAGCCGCAGTGAGGACGACTCGTGAGCCGGCAGGAAGGTTGAACCCGATCCCATCGGCGCCCAAATGACTGTTCGCTATCTGGATCGCGCCGCGCAGGGAGCATCCGGGACTGCCATTCTGACACGCGCCGATCACCACTGTATCACTGATAGTGTTGACGATGTAGAAAAGCCCCTGCGCGTTCAACAACGACGGCAGCGAGAGGAACGCCGCGGCGGCGACAAAATAGGTGGCGACGACCCAGTGTAGGCTATACCTCGTGATCATACGGTTTTCCTAGGTCGGATGCTAACCGATCGGCAAGCCGATCATGGCGAGCAGCCTCTCTCGAGTCAACGTCAGCGACTGGCAAGGCACCGAAGCCAGTCTGAGCTTGAATCAAGGAATAAACTGACCGGAGCGCGACCGCACAATGAAAGCGTCACCGCTGTTGATCGTGCCATCAAGATTGTAGTCGGAGCGGAAGTTCGTCGCGCTCACTGATTGCCCGGAGCGACTGCGGGTTTGTTGGGCATCGCCGGAGTTCACAGCGCCGTCGCCATTCGAATCGCCGAGGAGCACGCCCATTGAGATCGCCATCACGTTGCTGCTGTTGAAACCTGAGTCGCGCACGTTCGTTAGGCTGACGATGAGTCTTTGCGCATCCGCTACGCCCGTGAGGTTGATGAGGTATTGACGGGGATCGCTGCCCAACCCAGCGCTGCTCACACTTCCGCCGCCCGTCGTGAGAGCCACGCCTCCCACTGCGGTTAGCGGATTCACGAAGGTCAGGACGATGGTGTAGTCGCCAGCTCCATTTCGGCTTTCCACGGTGAGAGAGCCGCCCAGGGACAAGGGCAAATCGAACAAGCCGGCGGCACCGTGCGTCTTGCGCGAAACAGCGCCCGTGAGCCAGGCAGGCGGCGGCGGCGGGGTTCCGCGAAATTCAAACGCGCCGATATCGGCCAGCCCATCCCGGGCATAGGCGCGCTGATCGGCCGGAACGGAGCCGTTTAGTCCGCTCGTCGTTCCTTTATCGATCGCAGGGCTGGTAGAAAGAAGTGCGACCGTCTGAGTGGGCCCGCCGTTATTCCGCAGGCCGTTTGAATCGAACTGGGGATCGAGCGGCGCGGCAATCGTGCCGGTCTGGTCGGTCACGTCGGTGAAGCCGCTGCTGCCATCGGTTTTGCCGATGAGATTGAAGCCTCCGGAGGTAAACGCTCCGCTCACATCCCGGTTTGTCGGGCCGTTCAGGCTAAGGGCGATGATGCTGCTTTTCACGGTCACCGACCCATTAGAATCGGAGGAAATGCCGCCACCCTTATTAGAGAAGAACGAATGGTTTCCCGTCAGCGTGCTGTTACTCACTCTCACGATGCCAGACGCCACCGTCGAGATGCCACCGCCGTTGAAGGCCATGTTCCCGGCGAGCGTGCTGTTTGTAATGTTGGCAACGGCGCCGAGAAATAACAGGACGTCGCCGTTGGCGATGGCGCCCCCACCGGCGGTGGTGGAATCGCCCGTCCCAAGTTGATTCGCCAAATTGCCCGTGAAGGTGCTGTTAGTCACATTCAGCGTGCCGAAATTGGAGATGCCGCCGCCGCTCTCGTTCGCGCTGTTCCCGCTCAAGATGCAGTTCATCACGCTCAGCGTGCCGGAGCCGCTTTTGCTGATCCCGCCCCCTTTTGCCGCGACATTGCCGGTGATCACGCAGTCCACGATGTTCACCGTTCCGCCGCCCGCGATATTTACTCCGCCGCCATTTCCGCTGACCGCACCGTTGCTCATGGTGAGGCCGGAAATCGTCACCCCGCCGGGGCTCGGCACTGTGATGTTGAAGATTCGGTAGTTGCCGCCCGTGTTCCGGCGGAGCGTGACCAAGCCCGCGCCTGGTCCAAAAATCGTGACCGCTTGCGCGATGTCGGGCAGCGACTGAGTCAGATTAATGACCGAGCCCGCGGGTAGATCAATCGAGATGCCATCTTCGCCGCTGTGCAAATTCGAGGCCTGGATTGCGGCCCGCAAAGTGCAACGGCCGGTGCCGTCGTTGCAAAAATTACTCGACCCGACCAAGCTCCCGTCACCCGTGCTATCCACCGAATAAAGAAGCCCCTGCGCGAGAGCGAGCGAGCGGAGCGCCAGCAGCGCGGCCAGCTGACGGATCACTTTGCGCATCGCGTCAGGCCTCACCATCAAAGATCTACGGAATAAAGCTTCCCGAGCGCGCGCGCACGATCGTGGCATCGGCCGCGTTAATGAAGCCGTCGAGATTGTAGTCGGTGCGGAAGTTGGTCGCGTTGGTCGGTTGGCCGGAACGCGCGCGCGTGATCGTGGCATCGCCGGAGTTTACATTCCCGTCGCCGTTCGCGTCGCCGACGAGGATGCCGACGCTCATGGGCACACTGCTGCTGAAGTTCCCGAGGGAATCGGTCACGTTCGTTAGACTAATCGTGAGGCGCTGCGCGTTCGGCACGCCAGTAAGGTTCACCACATATTGATTTGGGTCGCCGGTGAAGCCGATGGTAAGCACGTTTCCGGTGCCACTGGTTACGACCGCGCCCGTGGCGTTCACCGGGTTGGTGAAAGCGAAGATGATGCTGTAAAAACTGCTCGCGCCGCCGCTACGAGACTCGACCGTCGGCGTTCCCGTGAGCGCGAGATTGACATCGAAATCGCCGCTGCTGCCATGCGTCTGGCGCGAAAATCCTCCGACGAGCGAAACGGGCGGCGGGACGCCGTTAAACTCAAACGCGCCGATGTCGCTCACGCCATTGCGCCCAAAATTGCGTTGATCGGTCGCAGGCGCGAGGGCGTCGTCGCCGGCGTTAATCGCGGGGCTGTTGCTGAGCAGACTCACCGTAGGAGCGGGGCCGCCATTGTAAGCAAGCACGCCTAACTGCGG
>JBKJKL010000244.1:0-2728 GCA_046597485.1 Chthoniobacterales bacterium | reverse complement strand
GGTCGTTCTTCGTTGGCGGTCTCGTCATGCTCGCGAGCTTCTTTGTCCCGGGCGGCGCGGCCAAAAGCGGATGGACGGCCTATACGCCGCTCTCGGTCATCGCAGACAAGGGACCGAATTACGACTGGTTCTGGAATGGGCAAAATCTTTGGCTGATCGGCTTCATTTTCCTGATCACTTCGTCGCTTCTCGGCGCGGTTAATTTTATCACCACTATCATCCAGCTCCGGGCCAAAGGGCTCACTTGGATGCGGCTTCCGTTTTTCGTTTGGACGCAGTTCGTCACGGCCTTTCTTCTCCTGCTCGCTTTCCCACCGCTCGAGGCGGCTGCGGTTATGCAGTTGATGGATCGCACCGCGGCGACCAGTTTCTTCATGCCGACCGGCCTCGTCGTAAACGGTGCTCCGGCGGCGATCAGCGGCGGTGGCAGCCCGATTCTCTGGCAGCACCTTTTTTGGTTCCTCGGCCACCCCGAGGTCTATGTGCTCATCTTGCCGGCGATGGGCATCGTGGCCGAGATCGTCGCAAACAATACCCGCAAGCCGCTCTGGGGGTATAAGTCGCTCGTCTTCGCCGTGCTCGTGCTGGGCTTTCTCTCTTTCATCGTCTGGGCGCATCACATGTGGCTTACCGGGATGGGTTCGGTGGTGAGCGCGTTTTTCCAGACGACGACGATGATCATCTCAATCCCGTCGGTCATCATTCTGAGCGCTTTCTTCATCTCACTTTGGGGCGGCTCGATTCGCTTCAATACCCCGATGCTGTTCTCGACCGCTTTCCTGCCGATGTTCGGCATCGGCGGCCTGACCGGAATCCCGCTCGCCTTTAATTCGGCCGATCTCTACCTGCACGACACCTATTATGTGATCGGGCACTTCCACTACATCGTCGCGCCGGGCACGATTTTCGCCCTCTTCGCCGGCACTTACTTTTGGTTCCCGAAGGCAACTGGGAGGATGATGAGCGAGTTCTGGGGGAAGGTGCATTTCTGGCCCACGCTCATCTGCATGAACGTGATCTTCTTTCCCATGTTCCTACAAGGGATGCTCAGCATGCACCGCCGTTGGTATGATGGCGGCCAAGGCTGGAACCTCGCGAACGAAAAGGTCTGGGGCCTGAGCGGCTTCCAGTGGAACGTCCCAATGTCGATCGCCGCCTGGGTGATGGGAATGGTGCAGCTCATCTTCATTTTCAACTTCTTCTGGAGCATCTGGAAGGGGAAGAAAGTGGGCAAGAACCCATGGGAAGCGACTACTCTCGAGTGGGAGGCGCCCTCGCCGCCGCCCCATGGCAACTTCGATGTCGTCCCGACTGCGCATCGCGGGCCCTATGAGTATAGCCTGCCGGGTCGGCCAGATGACTTCACGATGCAGAGTGAGCCGATTTCCGAGAGCGACCGCCGCGCCTACGCGGAAGCGGCGTCCAGCACGGTGCATTAGTTAAGACGCGTCATGGATATTCCCTACACAGTCACTGCACGGCCGGACACCGGGCTTTGGAACGCGAAGATCGGCATTTGGCTCTTCCTCGCTTCCGAAGTCATGCTCTTCGGCGGGCTCTTCTCCGCCTACATCTTCCTGCGGCTCGACGCGCTCCCCGGTTACTGGCCACATGGGCTGCTCAACGTCCCGGTCGGGACGATGAACACTGCGGTGCTTATCGCCTCCTCCGTTACGGTCGTGCTTGCTTGGGCCGCGCTGAAGATGCGGCAATTCTCGCGCTACAAGTTCTACATGGGCATCACGATCCTCTGCGGCGTGATCTTTCTTGTGGTCAAACTCGCTTACGAGTGGCCGGACAAGTTCCAGCACTTCGGCGCTTACATCCGTCCTGACCGGATCGAAAAATACGAAGCCTTTCTCGGCAATCACCATCTCGAGGAACGCGGGCTCGAGCCGCGCTACGAGATCACTGGTCACCTCCACAATCACGAGGCACTGCACGACGCCAACATCCACGAATACGAAATTCAGGTAGATCAGATCTACGCGGACCCGACCAATCCGGCGAGCGATCGGCCGCACTTCTTCCCGCTGCCGAAGTCGGATAAGATTGTTACAATTGAAAAGGCGGACGTGGAGCATGCGGAGATGTTTGTGCCGAAGCACAGCACCTTCTTCGCGACTTACTTTACCATTACCGGTTTGCACGGCCTGCACGTCCTCGGTGGGGTGATCGTCTTCACCTATTTCTGGCTCCCGTTTGGCAGTAAGCTCTACCGGAAGAACCCGGAGCATCTCGCGAATCGTGTCGAAGTCGCTGGTCTCTTCTGGCACTTCGTTGACTTGGTTTGGATCTTTGTTTTCCCGCTCTTCTACCTCCTCTAGCCATGGACGAATTACACCACGAACCGGGCACTGAAGTCGCCGCCGCGCACGACGATCACGACCACGTGGCTAGCCACGTGAAGAAATATCTCATGGTCGGCGCGGCCCTCATGCTCGCGACGGGGCTGACGGTTTTCCTTTCCTACGTCGACTTCGGTTCGCGCAAGGCGAACATCGCTATCGGCATGTTGGTGGCGACGCTGAAGGCTGGCCTCGTGGCTGCGATCTTCATGCACCTTTCTTCCGAGAAAGCGCTCATCTACCGCATCCTGCTCTTTACCTTTTTCTTTGTGGCCGGACTTTTCTGGCTCACCTATCTGCACTGGTACGATCCGATTAGCCGCTGATGAATCTTAAAGCCTTCCATATCGTCTTTATCACCTTCTCTACGCTGCTTGCGC
>JBKJKL010000028.1:0-6863 GCA_046597485.1 Chthoniobacterales bacterium | reverse complement strand
AAGTAGGGCTTGTAGAAGAATTTTGGGTCGACCTGCTCGAGTTCGACGAAGTCGGTGATATCGATCGAATGGGTCGACTCGATCTTCACCTTCGCGAAGTCTTCCTCTTTCAGAATCACGAAATTGCCGCGCTCGTACTCGTAGCCTTTGACGATCTGGTCGGCCTTCACTTCGGTCTGGTCGACCTCTGCGACTTTCTTGTATTTGATCGGGCTCAGGTCAGTGGCGCGGAGTTGGCGAAAGCTCAGTTTCTCTTCCCGCGTCGCCGGGTAAACGGAGATCGGGATGTAAACGAGTCCGAAGCTGATGCTGCCTTTCCAAATAGGTCTCATGATCGTGTGGCGGCGCGCGATGGCGGCCGAAGTTTTTTTAGCCTAACGAATCGTTGTTGCTCCGTCAATTATCCTCGATCGGCAGCAGCATCCGCGCGAAGCCAGGTGGCGTCCCGGTCGTGACGATGAACAGATCGTTGTAATCGTTTTCGCCCAGCGTAACCGGCGTGGTTCCACCGAGCGCTTTCAGGATTTCCGGGATGGTATTGGAATGCCCAACGATGAGCGCGTTCCCCGGCGTCTCGCGCAACTTCGCCACGAGCGCTGCGGTGTCATTCGCCGGGACAGTCGTCACGCTCAGATGAACGGCGCGTGCGAGCGGCTCGGCGGTTTGCTGGGTGCGCTTGAACTCCGTCGCGAAGACGGCGGTGATGCCGGCCTCCTTCAAGGTAGCGGCCAGCCACTCGGCCCGGCGTTGCCCGGGATGCGAAAGATCGGGGTCCTTCGTCTCCGCGCCGCCAGCCTTCTCCGCATGCCGCACGATGAAGAGGATCGGGTTCGCAAAGGCAGTCGGGGCGACGAGCAGGCAAAGGCCGAGCAGGACCGGGCGGAGGAAGTGCATGGCGCGACGCTACCGGCAGCGGGCGCGATTGCGCAACCCGCGAGCGCGGCCAAATTCTCGGGCATGGAAATTCCCCGCACGGTTCGCGGTTTGCATCACGTGACCTGCATCTCGGGCCCCGCGCAGGAGAACCTCGACTTTTACAGTGGCGTGCTCGGCCTGCGACTGGTGAAGCGGAGTGTGAACCAGGACGACCCGGGCACTTACCATCTCTTTTATGCGGACGCCGCCGGCAGTCCCGGGACCGATCTGACTTTCTTCCCGTGGGCGGAGATGGCGCCGACCCGTGACGGCTACGGTTTGAGCACCGAGGTTTCGCTGGCTGTGCCGCCGGGCAGTCTCGATTTTTGGCGGAAGCGTCTGGAGGAACACGGCGTCGCGATCGGCGAAACGGAGACGCGCTTCGGCGAGCAGGTGCTGCCGCTGCGGGATCCGCATGGACTACGGCTCGCGCTGGTGGCGAGCCAGCACTCGTTAGACCGCACCTTCGAGCCGTGGTCGCAGAGTCCGATTCCAGCCGAACACCAAATCCGCGGCCTGGAAGGCGCGCGATTGTCGGAGGCGAGCCTCGCGCTGACCGCGACCTTTCTCGAGCAGGCGATGGGATTTCAAAAGATCGGGACGGAAGGCGAGTGGCATCGCTTCGGAGTCGAGGGCGGCGCTTCCGGCCGCTACGTGGATGTGCGCGAGATCACCGGCGCGCGGCGCGGCGCGTGGGGCACGGGCAGCGTGCATCATCTCGCCTGGCGGGTGGATGATGTGGAGCACGAAGTCGAAGTCCGGTCGCGCGTGGAAAGCAACGGCGCACGGCCGACGCCGACGATCGATCGCTTTTGGTTTAAGTCCGTCTACTTCAAGGAACCGGGCGGTGTTTTGTTTGAGCTGGCCACCGACGGCCCCGGCTTTGCGGTTGATGAAGATCCGGCGCATCTCGGCGAGACTCTTGTCCTGCCGCCGTGGCTGGAACCGCAGCGCGCAACGATCACCGCCGGGTTGCCGGAGTTGCGACCGCCGATTGTTCGCTCGCGGCGATCTTCTGTCGGCTGAATTTGAGCGCGCGCGTTCCGTCACTACACTACCGCGCCGCGATGCGACTCCTCCTCCTCACTTTGGTCCTCACCCTTCCCGGCCTCGTCCTTCCGTCTCGCGCACAGACGCCGACCGCGACCGTTACGCCGCCCAGCCCGTACGTGGTCGCGGGGCAGGGGATCATCGTTCGCACGACGGAGAACGTGACCGACGGCGGCTGGATCTTCCTGCTCAACCAATGCCGCGAGCACGGCATCACGCGCATCGATCTCCTCGTGAAGCAGGATGAGGATAATTTCAAATCCGCGCGCACCGGCCGTACCTTGCAGAGCGGCGAACTGCTCGTGCCGCTGCCGGACGAGAAGACGGCACTCGGCTGGGAGAATGCCGATTGGCTCAAAGAAATGCTGGTCCGCGCGAAGGAGATGGGGATCAAGGTCTTCGCCTGGTGGCCGTGTTTTCACGACGCGCAGATGGCTGCGCTTTTTCCTGATGCCGCTTACCGCGGGCAACGCGGCGAGGTCTTCGTCGATGCGGCTGATCCGCGCGTCCAATACCGCCAGGAGCAACTGCTCGATAAGCTGCTCGCGACCTATCCATTCGACGGCGTCTCGCTCGATTGGGTCCGCTACGCCGGCTGGTGGGAAGCCTGCGACAAGTATGCGGGGATGCAGTTCGAGTTCCTGATGAACTTCAAGTGGGGCCGGCTCACGCTCGAGAACGACTACTACAAGGCGCGCTGGTATGAGTTCCGCGCGAAGACGATCGCGGCCTGGGTCGGCAAGGTCGTTCACACCTTCCACGAGAAGCGGCCCGGCGTGCATTTCGGCGCCTTTCTTCTCCCGCCGGAGTTCACCGAGCAAAGCCAGAACTATCCGATGCTCGAGCGCTCCGGCCTCGAATTCATCCAGCCGATGGGCTATTGGGCCGACTGGAAAAAGCCGCCGCAATGGGTGGGCGAGCAGATCATCGGGCCCTACGCGAATTACTTGGCGAACGGCGCCGCCTTCTGGCCCGCGCTCGGGATCGATCCGCCCGCAGCGGAAATCGCAACTGCGTTGCGCAGCATCCCGCCAGACGCGGTTCGCGGCGTTTCTTTCTTCACCTACGGGACGTGGGAACAGCACACGTTCGACAAGCTCGCGGCGGTCTTGCGCGAGAACCCGGACGTCGCGCAGCGTTTGTTCGGTGCGGACGCGGCGGCGCTGGTCGCTTCGGCCACGCCGGCTGCCACGCCCGCTCCGACGAATACCGCCGCGCGGACGCGCCTTCAGCCGAAGGATTTTGGGGGCGACGCTTCGGTCTGGAGCGTGATCTGTCTTGGCGAACTTTATCGGCGCGGCGCGCTGAAGGACAACAACCCCGATCCGGTCTGCCCGGTGCTCGCCTTTCACACTTTCGCGGATGTGCCGCCGGGCACACAGCCTTTTCTCTATAAGTGCAGCACCGCTTATCTGGACGCGACGCTCAACGCCATCGCCGCCGCGGGTTTCAATGTGATCCCGCTCTCGCGTCTGCAGAGTTTCACGATCACGGGCGACGCTGCCTTCCTGCCGCCGCGGCCGCTCGTCATCACGATCGACGATGGCTCGGAGAGCGTGGTGAAACTGTTCCATCCGCGCGCCGTGAAGCGGAAGCTGCCCTACACAATCGCGCTTGTGACGAGCTGGATGAGCGAGACCGACCAGAGCTCAAATGCCACCTCCGAGCCCGGCGGCTCCGATCCCACGATGACCTGGAAAGAAGCGAAGGGGCTTTACGATTCCGGTCTCGTTGAAGTCATCTCCCACTCCGATGCACTTCACTATCAGGCGATCGACATGCCAGTTTCCGATGAAGGCCTGCCGGCCGAGACCATCCGCCAATGGCTGAAAGAAAAAGACCGGCTCGAGACGACGCCGGAATTCGAGCGCCGAGTACGCGTCGACATGGACACGAGTCGGCGGAAGCTGGCCGAGCACGGCTTCCCGATCCCGAGCTTCTTCTGCTGGCCTTACGGCGAGTGGAACGTGACCGCGCGGACCGTCGCGGTGGAGTCCGGCTTCACGCATTTCCTCGGGTTCGATACGCCGCCGATTTTTGTCTCGCGCGACACCGCGGCGGACGCCAACCTCCCGCGCTTGCCCGTGTTGCGAAAAGACGAAACGGTCCCGCTCAGCTTCCCGGCCGACAAAGCCGAGCAGCAGGCGTGGTGGCTTGCCTTCCTGCGCGTCGCTATCCGCAGCGAGAGCCGCAGCCTGCTCGCAGCCACGCTCGCGCAACTCTCGCCCGAGGCTGCCGCTCAACCTCAGGCGGAAGTCGCCCGGGGCGGGCTTGAGTTGCTCAATGGCAATCTCACCGGCGGCACAAAGCGGCTTCTGCAGCTGCGCAGTAACTCAAATTTCGACGCCGGCCTCGACGCCCTCGTCGATCAAACACTCTCCCTCCTCGCGCCCCCGCCGCGGCCGCACTGATGCTCGCGTTCCTGAGCGGCGTCGACTGGCACGATCTCGCCCGCATTTTCGCCGATCACTGGATCAGCGAATTTCGCGATCTGGGCGATTGGCCGCGGGGCAGCTTCGAGTCGGTCGCGGAATACATTGATATCTTCCCGCTCGTGATCTGCCTCATCTGGTCGATCTACGGCGTGATCTGCCTGGTCAATTCCTTCCGGCGCAAACGCCTCCCCGCGGTCTTGCCGAGTTACTGCGTGGTGATTCCCTTTTACTCCGAACCGGTTGGCGCCCTGCGCACCGCGCAAAGTCTCGCGCAGGTCCAGCCGCCGCCGGAGGAAATCCTCATCATCGACGATGGCAGCCCAGATCGAGAGGAGTGCGCCCGCGTCCTCGAGGTCGCGCTCCTGCCGGCGCGGACCCGCGTCCTGCGGTTGCCGCAGAATCTTGGCAAAGCGGCCGCGCTCAATGCTGGCTTGCGCGAAATTAAGGCGGAGATCGTCGTTTGCCTCGATGCCGACACCGTCGTGCATAGCCAGCAGTGGCACGGGATGCTCGCCCGGTTCGCCCTCGCGCCCGGGGTCGGCGGTGTGACCGGGAAAATCTGGCCGTCGAACCCGCGCTCGCTCGTGGAGATGATGCAGACGCTCGACTACCTCGCCGTGATCGGGCTGGTTAAAAACGCGGAGGATCGCTGGGGCGGCTTGATGACTGTCTCCGGCGCGTGGGCCGCTTTTCGTCGGTCCGCGCTGCTCGACATCGGCGCCTGGAACGAGAGCACCGCCGCGGAGGACATCGATCTTTCGTGGCGAATGCAATCGCGCGGCTGGCGGGTCGCTTATGACCGGACGTGGATCGCCTGTGTGGAGATGGTGCCGACATGGCGCGCGCTTTGGCGCCAACGCCGGCGCTGGAGCCGCGGGCTCGGCCACGCGGTGCGGGATCACTTTCCGCAAGCCCTGCGGCGCGGCGCGACTCATGTGCCGGTCGCCCTCATGACTTTCCTCGGCGCGACCTGGCTTTGGGCGTCGCTCTTTGTCGGTTTCATCCGGCTCTACGAAATTGCGCGCCATCTACGCTCCGGGCGCGATTTCGTCCAACCCGCGGTCTGGAATCGCGCGCTCGTTTACTTCGGCATCTGCCTCAGCTTTTTCTTTCTCCAGCTCATCATCGCGGCCTTTCTCGATCGCGCCCGCTGGCGCACCTACCCGAAGCTTTTCCTTCTCGCGCCCTTTTACACCGTTTACTTCTGGGCCATCTCGCTCACTACCTTCGTCATCGGATTTCCAGAAGGATTCTTCCGCTACGATCGCGGCCAATGGCGCCGCACCGTGCGCACCTCGGAGATCTTGAGCGGCGCGCATCCGGAACTGCAATGAAACACGCGCTCGTTCTCATTTTCCGCCTCCTCCTGCTTGTGGTCGCGCTCTACGCGATCTCGAACGCCCTCAAGGAACTGCTCCTGCGCGAAGACGATCCGATCCAGGCGACCTTACTCGTTTTTTCGAACGTGGTCATCGCGGCCCTTTGCTGGTCGCTCGGTTGCCTCTCCTCGCAACGCTCCGGTCGCCGGGCACCGGTGCGCCGCGCCTAACGAGTCGTTGCGCGGCGTTCCAAGCGTTCGAGGAAATTGTTTCGCCTAGCGTGCGCGGAATTGAGCAAACTCGCGCCCTCGCCATGAAGAAATTTTACGCCGAGTTTCTCGGGACCTTCACGCTCGTCTTCGCGGGCACCGGGGCGATCGTGATCAACGACGTCGCTGGCGGCGCGATCACGCATCTCGGCATTGCGCTCACTTTCGGGTTGGTGGTGTTGGCGATGATCTACACCTTCGGCGACGTCTCGGGCGCGCACTTCAACCCGGCGGTCACACTCGGCTTCTTCGCCGCGGGTCGGCTCCGCGGCAATCTTGTGCTGCCTTACATCGCGAGCCAGCTGATCGGCGCGCTGGCCGCGAGCGGGTTGCTGCTGGCCCTGTTCCCACAGCACCCGACGCTCGGCGCGACCGTGCCGGCGGGCTCGGCGCTGCAATCGTTCATCCTCGAACTCGTCCTGACTCTCATCCTCATGATGGTGATCTTGAGCGTCTCATCGGGCGCGAAGGAACGGGGCATCACCGCCGGCATCGCGGTCGGCGCGGTGATTGCGTTCGAGGCTTTGTTTGCCGGACCGATCAGCGGCGCTTCGATGAACCCCGCTCG
Source organism: Chthoniobacterales bacterium (assembly GCA_046597485.1). Taxonomy (GTDB): domain Bacteria; phylum Verrucomicrobiota; class Verrucomicrobiia; order Chthoniobacterales; family UBA10450; genus JACCTI01. Next base: position 307 of record JBKJKL010000028.1, on the reverse strand, counting down.
CTCGCTCGCCCCCGCGCTGGTCTCACGCCACCTCGGTAGCCAGTGGATTTACCTCATCGCGCCTGTCCTTGGCGCGTGTCTCTCCGTTTTGCTCTGCCGCCGCGTCTGCGACGAAGCGTGTTGCAGATCGCAAAACGAACACCTCGCATGAAGCGTCTTCTTTTTGTCTGCGTCGAAAACTCGAACCGAAGCCAGATGGCCGAGGCCTTCGCCCGGATGCACGGCGGAAGCGCAGTGGAAGCTTACAGCGCGGGTTCGCGTCCCTCCGGCCGGGTCAACCCGAAGGCGATCGAGGCGATGCAAGAAC